>JALZHR010000344.1 GCA_030860665.1 Acidobacteriota bacterium | reverse complement strand
GCGTTCAGCATTCCGCGTTCTAAAGTCGTTTCCGCTTTTTAGAGCTTTAATTGTCTGGTGATGGTGGAGTCGGTAATTTTTTTGTCTTCCGCCAGCAGAAAGGCTTTGCTGAGAATAATCGCCAGCGTGCGGTCGCCTTCAAACGGGAGAAAAACCTTTTCCTGCCCGGTTTTTTCGCCGATTGCCGAAGCCACGATACAGAGATACTGGTCGTTCGGCGACATCAGGATATTGCCGCTTCCGAGATGAATTTTATATGTCCGGATATCGCCTCTGACATACAAAAATTTCTCGCCGATTTCGCAGCGCGAGCCGATTTTCAAACGCGGAATCAGTTTTTCCAGAACATCGCGGCGCGTTTTCGCCGATTCCGACAAATCGCCGAAAGAGTAATCACGCCAGTATTCGCCGTAACGCGTCGTGTTTCCGCCGTCCATCCAGTTCGGGTCGTTGCCGATGCTGCAAACGCCGACGAACAAATCCACGTCGCGCATTATCTCCGATAAAACGAGCGGCGGAATCTGCTCCAGCGGAAGCGGCTCGAAGTGCCGTTCGGCGTCTGCGTCTCGATAACCGGGCGGAAATGCGCGTCGCCAATGTTCAGCGGCGTTTATCGGATAAAAACGAACCTGGTCGGTGGTCAGAAACAGGTAAGCTCCGCTGCCGGACGCGTCGGTTTCGTAATTTTCGCCAATCGGCTCAGTCCAGAATTCGGCGTACAGATTGTGCGCTTTGATAACTCGCGAGGCGGGCGGAACTTCCATATCAGCCATAATCCACAGAGAGCTTTTCCAGCCGCGTGCGGCGCAGAGAGCGTTAAACTGATGCTGTTTGATAATGTGCGCCGCAAAGCGATTTGAATAAACTCGCGTGTTTCGCTCGGCGTCCGTCAGCAGATAAATTTCGCGATGCGCCTGCTTGAAAGGCTGGCGGATGACGTTTGCGTTTAAAAATTCGCGCCAGCCGAGGATTTCTTCAGTCGCCGAATGAAGCGGATGCCATAATTCCACGCGCGTGTCGTCGTAGAAATTCATCTCTCTGCCGCTTTTATCGACGAGCTTTCCGTCAACCCAGATAGCCGTCGTCATCTCGTCGAAACGCCAAATCAGGCGGCGCGCGATTGTGCCGATTAAAGGATGTTCCAGATATCGCTCGCGCCACGTGCGGACGTCCCAGCTTTTTTGTTCGAGATAAAGATTTTCGATGCGGTCGCGCTGCGCGGACAGCATTTTTTTGATGTCCCTGACCGCTTGATTCAGCTCCTTTAATTCGTCGCCGAAGTTTTCCCTGACAGACTTGGGCACGCTCTTTTGCGGCTTGCCGCCCGCGTTAAACCAGCGGATTTCAGCCGCGCTGGTGCCCGTTACGACCAATTCAGCGGTAAATTCTCCGAAGGTTTCGCGACCGAATCCGACTTCGGTCAAACCATAGGTCGGAACGGACATTTCCTCGACTTCTGCCGTCGTCAGATTCAATCTTTCGGCGGCTTTCTGAATCTGGGCGTCGATAAGATTGCGGCTGTTGCTGCCCTTGACCTTGTGTTTCAGAAGCGTCAACTGACTGACGCCTTCCGTGCCCGGCATCGCGCCCAAAGCCCAGACGCAGGCGTTGCCGACGCGCGCGCAGCGCGGTCCGGCAAGCGGAACTTTTTTATACGCGGAAATCGCCAGATAAAACAGACTGCGGGCGATTTCCTTGTCTTCGCGCCCGCCGCAAAGCCAGACCAAGCCTTTCAAAATATCCGCGTTGACGTCGTTGAGCATCAGATTCGGGTCCGGTATCCATTCCGACCGCCGCTCGAGTTGAATCGTGCGCGGTTTATCGACCAGCGGAAACCAGCTTGTAATCTGAGATTTAAATGATTCAAACCCGACTCTTTCGACTGCTTTCGAGGCGTTTTTCAGCCATTTCGCTTTCGGCGCGCCGCCCGTCGATGTCTGGCAGAGATATACGAGCTCGTTCCAGGCGGTTTGCAGTTCTTCATTCATCGCCTGTATATCGGCGCTTGCCGCGTCAGACCAGGCTTCGCCTTTGACCAAAGGATTCTGAATCACGGTGCTTCCGGCGATTTCACGCAGGCGGACGATTTTCTGCCGGATGTCGGCGGTGTTTTGATAATCGCGCGCAATCGCTTTGACCAGCGCCAGAATCGATTGTTTTAAATCGTCGGTCAGCGGATTTTCCTTCAGGTGTCTTTCCAGAATCTTTATTACATCGGAAATATTGCGCCAGTAATTCGACTGCTGTTTCTTCTGCCACGCCAGCATCTCGAGAATTTCCGGCTGCTCGAAAGGAAGTTTCTGTTTCAAAAGCAGCGAGAGAAATCTGCGCAGTGGATATGAATAATAGTCGGCGTCGATAGATTTCAAAAGCGAAAACACGAATTCGCATTTTTCGCGCGGCGGGAAAGCCGCAACCTCACCGCCGCCGGGAAAGTCTTCGAGCGAAATGTTCCAGCAGTCTTGCTTTTTAGCGATTTTACCGATTAGGCTCTGGTGTCTTTTCGGAACTGAAAGCACCGGAAACAGCTTTTCGAGAAAAGACAGCATCTTAAC
>JALZHR010000340.1 GCA_030860665.1 Acidobacteriota bacterium | reverse complement strand
CTTGAGTCACGGCAACAAGTTTCCTTCGTGTTTGGTTTGGTCACCTTCACATTAGAAACTTTTCCGTGACTTTTTCAACTAGCACCAATGGTTAATTAAGCCCGCGAAAATCGTCCGGCTTTTTTATTTCCCGGGCTTCTCTTTCAGCTTCTCGCGCAACTTCAAAAATTTCATCAGTTATGTCAGCTATCCGACAGAAGATTTATTTTGTTTTGTTACTATTTACTCGACTCCCGAAATCTGACAGGGCAAGTTAGGGTAGCAGCCGGCTTGAAAAAGAGTCAGGGAAATCGTCCCAGCTTGCCCTGTTTTATGTGAGAGATGAAGAGTAAGATTTGTTTTATTTCTTACTTTTCACTCTTTACTTTTTATTCCCTACCTACAATCTTCAGCATATAGCCTAACCAATAATGCTTGGCGGATACATTTTTCTTCGTATAGATCCCACGTATTTCATTTGCCGGTTATACCTTACTCAAGCGGTATGATGATATATAATGGTTCTCACTTATTAACATTGATTCGCTTTTCAACAGAATCCAGCTCATTCTGGAATGCCTTAACTAAAGCGTCATAGGTAGATAGTGTATTAAATCCCCACTCTCCGTAGTTCGTGTCGTCACTTTCAACTTTATATGTATAGTATTGCTTTTCCCTGTTGCTGATCGAGACTGTGGCATTTACGTTTGCGTTAGCATCAGTCTTCGATCTACTACTGGTATTAGTTATACTTGTATTAGCCGTTTTGAGTTTGAGCGAGGCAACTGCTTTTTTACACAACTCCATAAACTGAATATCCCAATTTCTTAACTTATCTTCGTCAGGTCTCAGTTCCTTTTTTATCTTTCCTGAAACTGTAAAGGCTTTTATAAAATCATCATATTTAACATCGGCAGTTTTCGAATTCATCCGCATTTTGAAGAGCAGTGCTATATCATTTTCCGACTGATAATTATTAAAAGTCTTTTCTTCTTCGTGAATAATTTGAGCCAATTTCTTTACAGTCGCATCGGCTTCCCAGACGCTTTCATTTAACAAATCCAGTTTATGAAAGAGGTCCTTTGTTGTTTGCTGGCTTTCTTCCAGTGCCGCCCGGCTATCTTCCATTCTTGCGATTAAATTGTTCGTAGAATTTGAACTTTGAATTTGGAATACGAGTGAAACTATCAAGCTGATAATTATTGACCCGACAGCTGTAATCATTGTTGTCCGATAGGAATGCTTTGAGTGGGCTTCCATATGATCTGTTAACTCTTTTTGAGGAGCTTCAAATAAGTCATGTATTAGTTGCTCATATTGTCCCTGTTTCAAGTCTAAAGCCTTTTTATAATTCGCTTCCGCCTCTTCTGCGCGCTCTTCGGCATCTCTGGCTCTTTGCTCGGCGGCTCTGACAGATGATTCTCTGAGTTCTAATTGGTGCTGTAATTCAAGAGCTTTGTTTTTATATAACTTTAATTTCTCATTTATATTTTTGGTTCTAGCTTCTACTTCTTTAAAGTCTTCGGTAAAATCAATATCTTGATTATTCATCGCTTAACCTCTCATAGATATGAGTCTTTTGTTTAAAGCAAGTTTCGTTATTAGAGTGTAACAGACGGAATAATAAGCTGAATCAAGAGTATTAAGCAATACTTTTTCTTTTAATATGAATTTAGTGCATTTATCATTCGTTCAATAATAAATGTTCAGCCGAAAAGCGCGGTTGACAACAGGTTATTGACGGCGTGGACGATGATGCACGACCACAGCGACTGACTGCGTTTGAACACGTAGCCGAGCAGCAAGCCGAGAAAAAGTATCTCCGCCATAGCAATCAATCTTCCCGGCACGAGCGGCGAATCGCCTAATAAAATCCAGCCCGGAAAATGGATGGCGACGAATAAAAACGCCGTCAAAGCGTTCGCCGCCCAAAAACTCGCGACGCGTTCAAACTGCCGGAGCAGAAAGCCGCGAAAAGCTATCTCCTCGATAAAAACGGCAATCGTTATCGCCGTCAGCCAGGCTTCGAGCGGCACGCGTTTGAAATTAATACCGCCTTCGAGAAAAAAGGACGCCCGCGCCAGAACCAGCGCCGCGTAAGCTATTCCTGCAAAGACGCCCCAGAAAATACCGCGCGCGACGTTCTCGCTCAGCTTTAAATATCTAAACGCATTTTCACGCGCGATGAATTTCAGATAAATCCAGACCGGCAGGACAAAAATGCCGAAGCGTATCGACTCGTTAAGAATAACGCGCGTCGCCGCGTCCGGGCGACTTTCGACGAACGGGTAAACGGTCGCGACATAAACCGTCCACAAACCGAAAATCAGCGCGAGATAAAAAAGCGCAGGCTTAACATTTATCATTGAACATTGAACATTGAACATTGAACATTGAACACTGTACGCTGTGCGCTGAACACTGTGCACTGTACGCTGAACATTGAACATTGAACAAATGATAAATGATAAATGTTAAATGTTAAATGTTACCCCGTCGCGGGCTTCGACTACTTCGCAGAGCGGCGAAAATTTTTCCGCTTCGGCGACCAAATCGACGCCGTCCCATTCGGGATAAAGATGCGTCAACACGATACGCTTCGGCTTGGCGTAGCGCGCCAGACGCATCGCCTCACCGAGTTCCAGATGTTTTTCGGTGGACTTGTTTTTGTAGAACGAGCATTCAATCAGCAGCAAATCGACGCCTCTGGAAAAATCGCCGAGCGCCATCGTAAAACCCGTGTCCGCCGTGTAGACGAGCGTTTTGTCGCCGCGCCCGATGTGAATCGCGAGGCTTTCGTCGGTGTGCGGCGTTTTCATCGAGACGGCTTCCGTATCTTTCAGAATCTCGAATTTTTCGAGCGGTTCAACCTCGTAAATCTCGACCGGGAACGGCTGTTTGAAAAGCTTATAGTTGTTTGCGGCGTCAAATTTTTCGACCAGCGCGCGCAAGCCCTTTGCGCCGAAAATGCGCAGCGGCTTCGTGCGCTTCCGGGTTTCGGGCGCGTTTCTCGTTCCGAACAGAAACGGCGCGAGACCGCCGACGTGGTCGAGGTGAAAATGCGAAATCCAGACGGCGTCCAGATTCGCCCAGTCGAGATTTTCCTGCGCCATCCGGTGAACCGCCGCCGCCGAGCAGTCGAGCAAAAGCGTGCCCGTCGCGTCGATGTCCAGCCAGTAAGCCGAGCTGCTCCTTTGCGGGTGCGGAACCGCCGTGCCCGAACCGAGAACAATAAGTTTCATTTATCATTTACCATTTATCATTTATCATTTGTCGTCTACCTAAAGGTAAATGTTCCGCGATAAATGTTCAATGTTAAATGATAAATGGTAAATGTTACTTGTTAATTCTCGTTTTCTTGAGAATTGAGAACAAAATTTTCGCTATTTCATCGGCGTCGGCGTGCATGCTTTCAAAAGACTTTTCGCTGATATAGTTGGTATCTTTCAGTATTGAAAGCCAATATTTCGTTTCCAGACATTCTTTGTAGGCGATGCTGATTTTACTGGAAAATTCCGCTTCTGAAATTGCTCCGTTAGCTTCCGCAATATTCGCGCCGATAGACGTTCCGCTTCTCAGCATCTGCTTTGAGAGGACATATTCTTTCTTCTCATTACATAGATACTGATATGCTTTTACTATCCTGATTGCAAAATCGTATGCTTTCGTGTAAGTAACATTGTCATTTATCATTTATCATTTACCGTTTATCATTTATCATTTGTTTAATGGTAAATGTTCAATGCTCAATGGTAAATGTTCAGTGGTAAATGATAAATGATAAATGTTGATATATTGGCGATTTTTGCGCATCCCGACGATATGGAACTGGCGGTCGGCGGAACGCTTCTGAAAATGAAATCTCTCGGCTATAAAACCGGCACGCTCGACGTCACGCCCGGCGAGATGGGCACGCGCGGAACGCCGGAAGGTCGCGCCGAAGAAGCGCGGGAAGCGGCGCACATACTGAAACTGGACTTGCGCGAGAATCTGGAACTGCCCGACGGTCACGTCTGGCTGACGGAAGAAACGCGCACGAAATTAGTCCGCGTCCTGCGTCGCCTGAAGCCGAAAGTAATCCTGACGCATCAGATGGACGACCCGCACCCGGACCATAATCACATCGCCGAGCTGGTGCGCGAATCGGCGCGGCTCGCCTCGATGCAGAAATACGACGCCGATTTCGGGCAGGAGCGCATCAACGTCCCGACCGTCGCCCACAATACCTTCTCGCGCCGCGTCGTCCCGACGTTTATCGTCGACATTTCGGATTTTCTGGCGGAAAAAATGGAAGCGATTCGCGCGCACAAATCGCAGTTTCACAACCCGGATTCGAGCGAGCCGGAAACGCGTCTTTCGGCGAGAGGCTTTCTGGACGAGCTGGAAACACGCTCGCGCTATTACGGCGGCTTGATTGGCGTCAAAGCGGGCGAGCCGTTCTACGTGCGCGAGGCGCTGAACGTCGAAGACCCGGTTGCCCTGCTGACGCGCCCGATGAATTTGTATTCTTAGGCAATTACGAATTACGAATTACGAATTACGAATTAATGACCGTTGATTTTTGACCTTTGACAGGTGAGCGGAATCAAAGGTCGAAAATCAACGGTCAATAGTCGTTTCTTTTAATTCGTAATTCGTAATTCGTAATTTTTAATTCGTAATTGAGACCGCGCCCGGTTGCGGCGATTCGTGAACCGGCGGCGGCTGGTCGAAATTCATCTGCGCCTCCTCTTCTTCTTCCTGTCGCGCCCGCAGCTGCTTGCGTTCCTGCTTGCGGCGATACATTTCCTCGTCAGCGGCTTTGACGGCTTGCTCAAGCTCGGATATTTCGGCGAAATCCTTAAAACCGTAGGAAACTCCGACGGTTAAGCGCTCGGTCGAGCCTTCGAGCAGAATATCGGTCAGCATCGCTTCCAGCCTGTCCATTCGGGAGCGCGCCATCTCGGCGTTCATACTGACCATAATCACGAAAAATTCGTCGCCGCCCCAGCGGAAAATCAAATCTTCGGCGCGCATCACGCCGCGAATCGCGCGCACGACGGCGCGAATCGCCAAATCGCCCGCCGCGTGACCGTAGCGGTCGTTTATCGGCTTCAGATTGTCGATGTCGAAAAAGCCGACGCAGCCGGAAACCGCTTTTTCGGCGTCGCCGCGTTTTTTCAAAAAGCCGTAAAAGGCGTGGCGGTTGAAGGCGGTCGTCAGCGGGTCGGTTTGCGCCAGCTGTTCGAGCTTTTCGTGCGCCTCGCGCAGTTTTTCGTTGCTGACGCGAACGTCGCCCAAAACTTTTTCCAGAATGACGATGACCATTCCGAAGCCGAGCAGGATTTCCAGCACGAGGTCGATAATCGGATTAAACGCCAGATAACCGTAAGGAAGCGGAATTTCGTAGCCGATTTGCAGCGCGGAAAAAAGGACAAAGTAATGAAAGAAATCGACCGCCAGAAACAGAAGCGCGACGCGCATCACGCGCCAGCCGAAAGTCCGGATTTCCGAATTTCTCAGCACGTAGAAAGCCGCCGCGAAAAACGCCGAGATGATAAAAGAGTGCAGATTAAAGACCAGATTGAAATCCTGCGCCAGAAAGGTCAGCCCGAAAGCGATGACGATAAATGGCAGAAATATAATTTTTTTCCGCAGCGTCGGCGATTCCTTGCCCGAAAGATTGTAGCAGCCGGTGACGAGCATTAAGC
>JALZHR010000312.1 GCA_030860665.1 Acidobacteriota bacterium | reverse complement strand
GGATAAAGGAGAAAGGAGAAAGTAAAGCCAATTTCCAGACTTTCGCCTTTCGCCTTTAGCCTTGACACTTTAGAGAGCGCCCTTGCTAACGCGCGGGCTTCCGCCTCGTTTGATTTGCCATTTCGTTTTCCCTTTTTGGTTCGATGTTGTAGTGTAAATCCGTTGTAAAATTCTAACCGGCGGAAGATTTAGAAAAATGAATAAGTTTCTGATAAAACAAACTTTAGCGTTGATTTTCGCGGCGTTGTTTTTGTTTGCCGCGCCGGGCGTTTACGCGCAGCAGCAGCAGCGGGTTGTAAAAAATTCCGGCAAGCGAAGCGAAAGGCTCTTTGCCTCGAAACCGTTTTTGCGAACCGAGCTTTTTTTCGGAAGACTTAAAGCGGACGGCTCGGAAGTTTCCGCAGAAGAATGGCAAAGATTTCTGGCGGGCGAGGTGACGACGCGTTTTCCGGCGGGCTTTACCGTTCTGGAAGGCTACGGTCAATTTCGCAACGACGCGGGCAAAATCATCCGCGAAAACAGCTTCGTCTTAATCGTGCTTTACCCTCTGGAAACGAGCCGCGCCGCCAGCCGGAAAATCGAGGAAATCCGCCGCGCTTATCTGAAAGCCTTTCAGCAGCAATCGGTTCTGCGCGTCGATTTTCCGCAAACGGTGCGGGTCTCGTTTTAAGGAAAACGCTTCGGCTTTGTTATGAAAGACGGGCGGGCAAAACAAAAAGCCGCGCTTCCCTTTCGAGGCGCGCGGCTTTCGTCGTCGTCAAATCAAACGAGCCGGTTCTGCTAAACGCCCGGCATCGCCCGTTTCAAGGGCTTCAGAATCAGGAACAGAATCACGCCGATGGCGGCGCACATCGCGGCAATGACCAGGAAGAATTTCGAGTGTGACCAGACCGTCCACTGCACGCCGATAGTTCCGACCAGATAGTTGCCGATTGAGGTCGCCGCAAACCAGCCGCCCATCATCAGCCCGCGCAGGCGAATCGGCGCGACCTTTGAAACCAGCGACAAGCCCATCGGCGAGAGCATCAATTCGCCGAGCGTGATGACCGCGTAGGCGATAATCAGCCACCACGGCGAAACTCTGCCCGTGTCGCCGCCGGAAATTGCGCCCCAATACATAATCAGGTAAGCGCCCGCGACCAGAAACATTCCGATTCCCATCTTCGCCGGAGTCGAAGGCTCAAGCCCGCGCTTGTCGAGCCAGCCCCAGAAAGCGATTAGGGGAAACGTCAGCACGATAACCCAGAAAGGATTAATCGCGTTCGAGATAACGCCGGAGATGTCTTCGCCGCTGACGATGCCGAGCGTCAGAATTTTGACCAGAATCGGCACGACCGCCGAAGCCGTCCAGTCGGTGTTGTCGTTCGCCCAATACGTCCACGTTGAGCCGTTCTGGTGAAACGCCATCCAGAAAATGATGACAATCAGGAAAATGACGATGAGAGCCATAATCCGCTTCGAGTCCGAAACCGAATCAATCAGATTCCGGCGCGGCTCGTCCGTTCTCGCGGCGTCGACGGATTTCTCAATCGGCGGCAAATCCTCGGTCGTCAGCGACGCCTGCGGCTCGTTGCCCGTGACGGCGCTGGTATCGCCCGCCGTCGCTCCTCCGGCTGCTGCCGCGGCTGCCGCTCTTTTCGCGTCCGCGCCCGTCCCGACATCGACGCCTTCGATATGACGTTTGAACAAAATCAGGATGCCGACCGAAACGAGCATTCCGGCGGCGGCGACGGCAAACGCGGCGTGATAGCCGAAGCTGCTTCTGACCGCTTCCATCACCAGCGGAGCGAGAAACGCGCCGACGTTAATGCCCATATAAAAGATGTTGAAGGCGCGGTCTTTCAGATGACTGCCTTCCGGGTAGAGCTTGCCGACCATCGCCGAGACGTTCGGCTTGAAAAACCCGTTGCCGATAACCAGGCAAACCAGGGCGAGATACATAATCCCGACCGAGCGGAACGACAACAAAAGGTGTCCCGCCATAAAAAAGAAGCCGCCGATGATGACCGACTTGCGATAGCCCAAAGCCCGGTCGGCGATAAATCCGCCGATGAGCGGCGTGAAATAGACGGCGGCGAGATAATACGAATAAAGCCGCGTCGCGTCATTTCGCACCCAGCCGAAGCCCTCTTCGGCGTTCTGCAAATAAAGCGTAAACAGCGCGAGCATCGAATAAAAACTGAAACGCTCCCACATCTCCGCGCCGAAAAGCACGTAAAGCCCTTTCGGATGCGTGGTTAAATCGGGCGTCCCGCCCATATTATCCATCGTTCCTATGTTTGCACTCATTAGTTGTCCCCTCTGCTGATTTAAATTTTAAGAAGAATGGGCAAAATATAGCAGATAAACCTCTTAAAGCAAAGAATAATCTGCAAAATAATATGATGCTTCATTTAAAGGATACGTGTCTTCATCCGCCGCACCGGCAAAATGCGTCGCCCGTTTGCGCCGGACGAGGCTTCGGAAACTGCCGCGATTGATTACTCTTATCATAATATAACCGCTTCGCGCAGCATCGGGCAGGGCGCGCCCTTTCCTCGTCGCCGCAGCCGTCCGAAGAAAACTCATCTTCTCGCCCGATATACGCGAAAAGCATTTGTTAAAGTCGCCCGTCCCCATTATCATCTGAACTTGATTGAATTTTATGGAATTATTTCAAAAACTCGGAGCGGACGTCGAGCTGCTCTGGCGCGAAAAAAATTACGACGAGGAGCTTTTTCCGGCGATTGCGGCGCGGGCGCTCGAAGACGCGGATTTGCCGCGCAAAGTTTCGGCGTGGGAAGTCATCGACTGGACGCTGCGCGAAACCTTTCTGCCCGAACAGCGCGATTTGGCGGGCAGATTCGCCGACCCGCCGATAACGCTCTACAACAGCCCGCGTTTTCACGTGGACGTTTATTTCTGGCTCGAAGGCACGACGGCTATTCACCAGCACGGCTTCTGCGGCGCGTTTCAGGTTCTGCACGGCTCGAGCCTGCATAGCTGGTATGATTTCGAGGCGCGCGAAAAGGTAAATATTTTCACCGAAATCGGCGACATAAAGCTGAAATCGTGCCGCCTGCTGGAAGTCGGCGACGTGCAGGAAATCTGGGCTGGAAGAAAATATATTCACGGGCTTTTTCATCTCGACCAGCCGTCGGCGACGATTGTCGTGCGCACTTATCGCAGCCCGCTCGCGATGCCGCAGTATAACTACGAGAAACCGCATCTGGCGATTGACCCGTTTTTTGAAGAACCGGCGACGATTAAAAAATTGCAGGCGCTGACGGCGCTGATTCGCTCGCAGCATCCGGAAACGGACGCGCGCATTGTCGAATGGCTGGAAAACGCCGATTTTCAAACGTCTTTCGCGATTCTTTCAAAAATAAAAGGCTATCTCGGCGCGGGCGGGGTCGACCGGGTTTTCAATCTTTCGGGCGCGCAGAACCGTTTTGAAAAATTTCTGGAAGTCGCCCGCAAACGTCACGGCGAGCGGGCGGACGTGTTTCCGAAAGTTTTCCGGCATCACGACAAGCTCAATCAAATCCTGCGCCAGCGCGCGCTGGTCGCCGACCCGGAGCAGCGTTTTTTCCTCGCGCTGCTGTTGAACGTCGAGGGCAGAGAGCGGATTTTTTCGCTCATCAAAGAGCGTTTTCCCGAGACGGACGCGCTGGAAAAAGTTCTGGACTGGACTTACGATTTGGCGCAGACGAAAGTTTTCGGCTCGAATATGCCGAACGCGCTCGGCGTCGAGGATTTTGACGATATGGATTTGTTCGTGCTGGAAAGCCTGCTGAAAGACCGCACGGAAGCCGAAATGCTCGAAACTTTGCAAACCGATTACGGGACGCCCGCAACCGAAGAAACGGCGCGAAACCTCGCGGCAAAAACGGAAAAAATCCGGCACGCGGTGATTTTCGAGCCGCTCCTGAGCTGAAAAGAATTTTGAGTTTTGAATTTTGAGTGATTCAAGGAGAAAGGAGAAAGTAAAGCCAATTTCCAAACTTTCGCCTTTAGCCTTTCGCCTTGACGCTTTAAAGAGCGCCCTTACTGACGCGCGGGCTTCTGCCTTAATTGATTCTGCACCAGAACTGCTTAAGATTTCAGGCTTTTGCTGCAAAGCAATGATTCGTTAATTTCCGGTTCAGAATTCAGCGTCGAATCTTTTATCGAAACAAAAAGCGCAGGCGAGACTACTTTCCGCCTCATCCGCGCTTTTTGTTTTTAATGCAGGACGCCGCGCTTTTATTGCAGCGGCAGCGTGGCGGTAAACGGGGTGTTGAGATTGATGCTGTTTGCGACTATCTTGTTGTTTCCGAACGAGTAAATACTTCCGCTGAAAATGTTGACGCCTGTATTATTTCCGCTAATCGTGACGTTTGAAAGATAAATCGACGGCGCGCCGGTGACGGCGGCGACGCCGGTCGCGTTGTTGGTCACCAGACAGTTTTCGACCGTGACGTTCGTGCCGCCGAGGTCGGCTTCGGCGACGATTCCGAAATTGTTGTTGGCTGAGATTACCGAATTCCTGACTGCCGCCGTGCTGCCGCCGCGGACGGCGAGACCGGAATTGCTGTTGCTGTCGAGCAGCCTGACGTTATCCAGAACGGCGACGACGCCGGTCGGCGACGGGCTGATGAAAACGTTGGTCTGCTCGTTGTTCTCGACGGTCGTGCCGGTGATATACAAAGCGCCGCCCGTCGTGCGCTCGTCCGAGACGCCGCGCCCGCTGGTCAGGCTCGCGCCGTTTTTAAAATTGAAAATCCGGCAATTCTCGATATAGACGGCTTTGGCGGCGAGAATCCGGATGCCGTTGATTCCCGTTCCCGCGCCGTTGATTGTCAGGTTGCGCAGGATAATGGTGTCGTTGGCTGACGCGTTAATAAGGATGCCGTTCGCACCGGAGGCGAGAATCGCCGCGTGTCCGACGTTCGAGCCGTCAATCGTCATACTTTTCGTGACGTTGACGGGTCCGAAACCGCCCGGGTCGAGGGCGTTCATCTCGCCGCCGTTCGCGGTTTTACTAATGGCTCCGGCAAATGTGCGGCACGGCGCGGTGCGGCTGCACGGATTGGCGTCGTCGCCGACGCCCGAAACCCAGGTGCGCGTGGCTTGCGCGTTGGCAATTGCGGTAAACGCAAGAGTAAAGACAAAAATAGTCAATGCGCTGACGAGCAGCTTTGATATGTTTTTCATTAGCTGGCTTTCCTTTTTATGTAGATTTGGGCAGAAATTGAAGACGCCGCCTGCAAATGCGGCGGCTTTTCCAATATAGCAAAACGGAAACAAATGTTCCAACAGGTTTTTACGAACACTTCTTGCCGATGCTGAAAGCGCCGATTGTCCTTTTTGCGGACGCTGCTTTAAAATGGCAGACAAAAAGCCCCGACCGCGAGGAGGGCAAAGCGGTCGGGGCTGGCAGTAACTTCAAATTCCCGTTTGAAGTTAAATTATTCAAAGCAACTGTTTGATGTTTTACAACCAATTATTGTTGCTTTCCCGGGAAAGAGGCTGAATCAACGTTCAGCCTCTTTCGTTTTTTTATTGCGCCGGAATCGGGATGTCGCCGCTCAAGCCGAAGAATCTGGCTTCAAACGCGCCGTCGGAGCTGCGCAGGATATACCACGCGCCGTCGGCTCTGCGGAACACCGCGATGTCCGTTTTACCGTCCCTGTCGTAGTCGCCCGCGACCGGAACGTCCGAGCTGATGCCGAACTGGACGGCGACGAACTGGTCGGTCGAGCTGTCGATGCGATACCAGCTTCCGACCGACGGGCGATAAACCGTCAGGTCGTCTTTGCCGTCGCCGTCGAAGTCGCCCGCGATGGGCAAATCTTCGCTGACGCCGAAGTGCAATCCGCGGAACAATCCGTCGCGACTGCCGAGCCAGTACCAGTCGCCTACGTTCGGGCGGAAGACCACGATGTCGGTCTTGCCGTCGCCGTCGAGGTCAGCCGGAACCGGCTTGTCGCCGTTCTGACCGAACTGGACGATGATGAAGCCGCCGTCGCTGCTCTTCTTGATATACCAGTAACCGTTGCCCGGACGGAAGACCGCCAAATCCTGCAAGCCGTCGCCGTCGTAGTCGCCGCGAACCGGGATGTCGGAGGCGAGTCCGAATTGCTCGGTCGTCTGACCGCCGTCGGAGCTGCGCTTGATGTCCCAGACGCCCGAGCCGTTGACGTTGCGGTAAACCGCCGTGTCGGAGCGTCCGTCGCCGTCAAAGTCGCCGGAGACGAGCTTGTCGTTCGCGCCGCCGAAGGTGGTCGCGCTAAAGCCGTTGCTGTTCTGGATATACCAGTTTCCGTCCGTCGGGCGGAACACGGCGATATCGCCCGCGCCGTCACCGTCGAAGTCGCTGCTTCTCGAATGATTGCGGATGATGCCGCGCACTTCGCCGTTCGGGTTATTCGCGCTCGAAAAGACCGCGTACCACAATCCCGCGCGGAGCTGCTGAACCTGTGCCGGAGTCACGTTGAACGTCGCGTTCAGTCGTCCCTGCGTTCCGCCGATTGTGCCGAAATCGTAAACGACGCTGGTCGAGCCGAGGTCAACCAGAATCCGCGCCGACGTCTGCGGGCTGGACAGGTTGAATTCGCCCGTGACCTGAGCCTGCGTTTCGCTGGCGTTCAGGAAAATCTTGATTTCGCCTCTGCCTGCCGTATTGACCGGCGGCTGCATCTGGCTGCCGCTCAAGTGACCTTCAAAATATCTGCCCTGTGCAGGCGACGGTGAAGGCGACGGCGACGGGTTCGGCGAAGGCGAAACGGTCGGTGAAGGATTCGGCGAGCCGGTCGGGCTGACCGTCGGCGAAACCGTCGGGCTGACGCTCGGGCTCGGCGAAGGACTCGCGAAGACGCCCGTAAACGTGCCCGAAAGAATCGTCGCCGCGCCGTGGACGATGTCGATTCTCGAACCGGCGGTTATGACCGGAACGGTCTGTCCGTTGTCGCTGCGCAGGCGCAGCCTGCCTTCGCCGCCGCTGATGAACATCTGTCCGACGGTAGCGTTGTTGACCACGACGTTGAGCATCGTGCCGCCCGGCAGATTGACCTGGCGCACGCGAACTTCCAGCTCGCGGCGGCTGCTGTGAAACTCATATTGAGCGAAACCGTTCGGCAGCACGCCGTTCAGCGTCGGACCTGACAAACCGGCGAACAAATCTCCGCCAGCGCCCGGCGAGGGCGAAACGGTCGGCGACGGGTTCGGCGAGCCGGTCGGCGAGACCGACGGCGAGACAGTCGGCGACACCGACGGGAAAACAGTCGGCGAAACTGTCGGAGACACCGACGGGCTGGCTGTCGGCGAAACGCTCGGGCTGACGGTCGGGCTGACGCTCGGAGACACCGTCGGAGAAACGGACGGCGAAGCCGAAGGGCTGACGCTCGGGCTGACCGACGGGAAAACGGTCGGGCTGACGCTCGGGCTGCCGGTCGGCGAGCCGGACGGCGAAGGCGTCGCGGTCACAGTGCCGAAAACGCCGGAAACGACGGTCGTGTTTCCGTTCATCACCGCAATCGGATTTCCGTTGCTGGCGGGCGGAACGTTCTGACCGTTATTCGTGTCGATGCTCAGAAAAGCGCCGCCGAACTGGTTGACCGCCATCTGACCGACGACGGCGTTGTTCAGAACGACGTTTAAAACCGTTCCCTGCGGCAGGTTGACCGACGAAGCCTGCACTTCGAGACGGCGACGGTTGCCGTCCGTGCGATGCTCGGCAAAGCCGCCCGGCGTCACGCCGTTGATGGCGGGTCCGGTCAGCGAAGCCTGAATCCTGATGTCGCTCAGGTCATCAGCTTGAACGACCGTTTTACTTAACGCGAACGGCAGGATTACCCACGCCAGCGCAAACAACAGCACCCATGCGTTTTTGAGCCGATTGCGCTTTTTTGTTCCTTCTTGTTTCATAACTTTTTGATACCTTCCTTAACTACCTGTTTAATTCGTTTATATGAAATGCCTTTCAAGCTGATTTGTTGCTTTGAAATATGGCTTTCTGCTATACAGTGCTGAAAATAAGTTGAAAAAGACAAATTGGTGAAATATTTTCGGACGAAAACCGGTGATTTTTTTTCCAAACAAAAAGCCAACCATTTTCGATTGGCTTTTTGGATAGATTTTCGCTTTTCTACTCGTTGCAGACGTTTCTGTCGGGAATGACGCAAAACTGCGGGTCGTTGGTCAGGGCGCAGTAGGCGTCGACTCTGGTGGTTTCCATAAAAATGTTTCTGGACGGCACGTTGCATTCCCATTCGTAGCCTCTTTCCTCAACGAACTCGACCAAATCGACCAGCCGGAGATTCGGATTGGCTGACTTCATCAGGGCGGCGATGCCGGAGACAATCGGCGCCGCCATCGAAGTTCCCGACCACGCGCCGTAACGACCGTTCGGCAGCGCGCTGACTATATCTTCGCCCGGCGCGACCGTTCGTACCCAGCGGTCGACGTCGTCGTTCTGCACGTGAGCCATCGTGGAAAATGAAGCCAGCCTGTCGTAACGCGTGCTCGCGCCGACGCTCAACAGGTTATCGTCAATGTCGTTTTCGCCGCCGCGCTCGGCTGCCGGATAAATTCTCGCCGCGCCGTTGCCGATTCGCCCGCCGTTGCCAGCGCCCGCGACAATCAGGATTTTTTCGTCGTTGAATTCGGGAAAAATCTGTTCGCCCGGAACGACTTCATCATCGCAGCCGTTGAACAAATCGTGCAGAAACGTGTTGCTCTGCGGCGTCAAATCAGCCGGATAACCAAAGCTCATATTGACGATAATCGTGTTCGTCGGCGAAGGATTGTGCGTCGCCGCCCAAAGCATCGCTTCTTTAATGCGCCAGAGAGTTCCCTCGCCGTTGGTATCCAGAATGCGGAGCGGCATAATCTTGGCTTCCGGCGCGGTCAGGGCGATAATGCCCGCGACGTGCGTGCCGTGCCCGAAAACCGATTCCTGGCTGAGACTACCGACTTCGCTCGGGTCGTTGTCATTGTCGACGAAATCGTAGCCGGGAACCAATCTTCCGGCAAAAGCCGGGTGATTCAAATCGATTCCGGTATCCAGAACGGCGACGACCATATTCTGTCCCTTGGAGATGGCGTGAGCCTGATCGAGCCTGATTACATCGGGAAACCACTGGCGATTGTATCCTTTACTGCTTCCGCCGATTGACCACGAGCGACCGATTGACCACGAACGACCGAGCGTCCACGGCAGCCCGTGTCTTTCCGCGGTGCTTACCAGACGGTGAGATTCCGCCTGAAGAACGCGCGGGTCGGCGCGCAGCGCGGCGATGATTTCCAGCGTCGGCTGACTGGTCAAAGTCCGGTCGATTTTCATCCGGTAGGTCGGCGGAACTCCGACCTGCCCGAGCGGTGTCTGAATGAGTTTGTATTGCGCGGCGACTGCGGGCAAATCGTTTTGATTATTCGGTCTCAGGTCGAGCAGAACTTCGTCGGGGACGCAATCGCAGCCCTGATTCTGCCCGAAACCGACGCCGGAAAAAACAACCATCGAAAGCAAAACAAAACACGCTTTCAACCAACTCTTTTCGATAAGCTTATTCATTGCTACCCTCTTAAAATCGAAACCATCTCATTGGCGTATAGCCGGTTACACAGTGCATCTGATTTTATCAAAAAGACGCTTTTGCAAAAATAATTTCGATTGTGATTTTCCGCTTGCTCGATTGTAAGGGCTTATTTGCCTATCAGGGCGAACGGCGACCAGAAATACGGGTGAGCGTTTTGCCTGATAAAGCCGCATTGTGCGATTTGTAATGCTTTAGATGTTTCCTCGCCCGCCTCGAGTTGCGTGTAAAATTCGCGCATCAGGCGCGTCGTCGCCTCGTCGCTGACCGTCCACAGGCTTAGCACCAGCGACCGCGCGCCCGCCGTCAGGAATCCGCGCGCCAAGCCGAGGATTTCGTCGCCCGCGAAAATCTCGTTCAAGCCGGTTTCGCAGGCGCTCAAGGTCACCAGCTCGGCGTTCAGCCGCTGCGAGCAGATGTCGCGCACGGTTATCCAGCCGTCGGCGAGATGCAGGCTGGAAAACAGAGGGTTTTCCGGGCGAAACTGCCCGTGACAGGCGAGATGCAGCGCGTCGAACTGCGGCGCGTTTTTCGTGTAAGCCTCGAAAGTCGCCGCTTTGCCGGAGAATGTTTTCGCCTTTCGGAAAATCTTTTCGAGCGTTTCGATTTCGTGATTGACGAGCGGAATTTTCTCGTCGGCAAAGCCGATAAGCAAAGCGTTTTTGATTTTTCGCTCCGGCTTTTCCGCTAAAAACTGCCAGACGGTCGCGCTCGGCGCGTAGGCGATTTTTCGCGTCTCGACCAGATATTTTCTCTCGTCGCCGCCGCCGCCGGCGCGCAGAGCGTGAAACGGAACGTAATGCAGCACGCCGACCGGAACAATCGTCAAATCGCGCCCGCCCAGCAGACCTTCGAGCGGCTCGACCAGCGACGAGTAAAGCCTTTCGAGATAAAAATCGGCGCGTTTTTTCAGCTCGTTCATAAATTTTCCCAGACTTTTCGAGCCGTAGCGCAGCGCGCCGAACTGGAACTGCAAGCCTTCGAGATACGAGAAAATCCGCGTTTCCCTCGCTAAATCCCTGACAAAGTGAATCTTTCTGCCGGTCACGACAAACGCCGAAAGCGCGCCGTCAAAACTGACAAACTCGATTAGCGCCTTTCGCTCGCCTAATTGTTTCTGCAGCCTTGCGAAATCGAAAGATTCGCCTCCGGCGGCGTTGTTTCCGCCCGTGCTTTCGATTTGCCGCAAAACGTCGGCGATTTGCTTTTCGCGCTTCTGCGCTTCGGCTTGCAGACAGGCGATTTCCGAGTTTTCGGCGCGGCTGATGCGGCTGTAAAACCAGTTCAGCTCCTCGCGCAGGGCTTCCAGTCTTCTGGTCAATTTGGTCGAAGCCGCGTTTTTTGCGGGCTGCCGCAGACTTCCGTTGGCGATTGATTCAGCCAGCGAGCGCGAGCGCGCTTTTTCAATCATCAGAAACGCCGCTTTGACTTTATTTTCAGCCAGATAAATCCGCGCCAGGCTTTCAAACGGCGCGAGCTTGTTCGCCAGAAACGCCATCCGAAATTCCTCCGCCGGAAGCGGCGAGCGCAGCGTTTCAATCAGCTTAATCGCTTTTTTGAAATACTTTTCCGCCTGTCGCGCGTCGCCTTTCTGCCGGAATAAATTTCCGAGCGAATTGAGCGCGAGCTGTACAATCTGCGGCTGTTCTTTTTTCGTCGCGACGCTGAATACTTCGGTCAGAAGAGTTTCCGCCCGGTCGAAAGCGTCCAGATTTCTTAGAGCCTCGGCTCGAATCCAGCCGCTCATCAGGCAGTGCCGCACGTTTTCGCTGCCCGCCAGCAGCTTTGCGGCTTCGTCAGCCCGCTCCAAAGCCTTTTTAAAATTTTCCTGTTCGAGTTCCAGACCGGCTTCGGTCAGTTTGACGACCGCCGCGCCGACTTTGTTCTTTTCGCGGCTGTAGAGCTGCGCGGATTTTTTTAGCTGGCGGCGCGCGATTTTCGTCTCGCCCAGAACAGCCGCCGCGCGACCGAAATTTGCCCGCGCCCGGGCTTCTTCGCCCTGCAATTTCAATTTGCGAAGCTCTTCCGTAACCCGCTCGTAAATCGAAAAGGCTTCCTTTGCCAGATTCAGCTCCAGATAAATGTCCGCGATTTCCAGTTCGGCGATGGCGGTCTGGTGCGGCATTTCCAGCGTCTCGTAAGTCTGCCGCGACAGCTCAAGCGATTTCAGAGCCTCGCTGAAACGCCCGCGAAAAAGCGAAAGATTGCCGATGCTGGCTTCGATTTCGGCTTCGGTGACGAGCATTTTCGAGGCGCGCGCGTTTTCCAGCGCGGAAGTGTAGAATTTTTCCGCCTTTTGAAAATCGTTCAGCTCGGCGTAGGTGTTGGCGAGGCTGTTGTCGCTCATCGCCAGTTCCTCTTTATTGTCCAGCCGGAGAAATTTTCGGCGCGCCGCCAGATAATATTTTTCCGCGCGCCGCTCGTCGCCCTGCCGCGCGACGATGTTGCCGAGATTTTTTTCGACTTTTCCGATTGCCTGCCGGTCGTCGTATTTTCTGAAAATTTTCAGCGTCTTCTCGCCCGCCGCAATCGCTTCGTCGTAGCGACCGAGCATCGCCAGCGCGATGAGCTTGGCGACCTGCGTCTGCGCTGCGTCGTGCTCCTTGCCGATTTGGAAAAAGACTTTCGCCGCGCGGTCGAGATTTTTAACGGCGGATTCGAGCCTGCCTCTGGTTAATTCGGCGATGCCCGAAACCCAGAACGAAAGCGCCTGGATTTCCTCTTCCCGCGAATTGATTCTGACGAGAGTTTTTAAGGCTTGCGCCGCCTTTTGCGCCTTAACCGGTTCGGTCGTCCACGCCGCGTAGCAGATTTCCTTTAGAGCGCAGGCGAGCGCGGCGTCCGCCTGCCCGTCGTTTTCCGACAGCAGACGCCGCCGCTCGTTTTCGCTCTGGACGGAAATTAATTTTTCGGCTAAATCGGCGCGGAGCATAATTAATTTTAACAATAAGAAAAATTCACCACAAAGACACAGGCAGCACAAAGAGGAAATGCAGCCGCGAATCGGCGCGGAATAACGCGGATAAGAAAAAGGTATTATCCCGCCGGTCCGGTTTATCGAGCCGCAAAGCCTGTTCTGAATAATCCGTGTTTATCGGCGTGAAGCTGCGGTTTCATTTTCTTTGAGCGTTCTTCGGGTCTTTTTGGTGAAAATTTCCTGTGGTGAGAAATTCCTTCCGAATAAAAAATGGCGGAAAGTCCTGCAACTTTCCGCCGCCCAGTTTTCCCTATTCTCTCTTTGTTTGAGGAAGCTCTACAGTCCGTCTTAATTCAATTCCAAACCGGCAATTTCGATTTCCCTGTCCGCAGTCCGCAAAACCAGGTCGTATTTTCCGCCCGGAAGCTGCGTGAACCTGAATTCGCTCAGCTCGTTGGCTTTCGACTCGAAATCGCCCAGCTTTGCCGTGCAGTTTGCGAAGCCTTCGCCTAAAATCTGTCCCTGCACCGCGAAGCCGTTTTCTTCTTCCGAAATTCTCAGGTCGATGGCGTTGTCGCCCGCCTGGAAAAGCATCTGGCGCGTTTGTGAGAGCGTGGCTGAGCGTTCGCCGAACGCGGGCTGAGCGCCGGACAAATCCATCTGCAAAACCGCGAGGATTTTCTGCACTAAAGATTTTTTCGGCTCGGCGGCGGCGCGTGTGCGGAAAATATTTTTCGCCCATTTGACCGAATCAGCGGGAGCATCAGCCGATTCGTCCGTCTGCATCAGGTGGATAATCTTGTTGATAAGTTCGTCGTTTGAATTGTTGCTGCTCATTGCTAAAATCATTTTTCTCAACCTCACACCTAACAGTGCGAGGCTGAAAAGGAAAAAGACACGGCGCGGAAAAAAGTTTTCAGAAAGTTGCAGATAGTTGCAGAGGAAGTTGACAGAAAGTTGCAGGTAGTTGCGGATAGTTGCAGATAGTTGGAAGAAAGTTCAGGTCTTCAATCTTCCGCACCTTTCTTTTAACTATCTGCAACTATCTGCAACTTCCCGCAACTACCTGCAACTTTCTGCAACTACCTGCAACTTTCTGTCAACTACCTAGTTAAGACTTTCGCCAGCTTCTGCAAACATCTGGAACGCATCGGGCTGATGCTGGTTTCGCCGACGCCGATGGCTGCGGCGACTTCGGCGTAGCTTGCCGCCGTGTCGCGCAGATAAATCATCGAGAGAATTGTCCGGCAGCGCTCCTCAAGCTCTTTCAGCGCCGTGCGAATCTGGTGCTGTTCTTCGAGCCGAATCAGAACCGCGTCCGCCAGCGGCGACGAATCCGGCAGGCTCGCCATTTCCTCAGCCATTTCCTCTTCGGTTTCGGGCGAATAAAAGCCTTTTTCGCCGCGCACGACGCGCCACGTTTTAAATTTCGCCGTCGTCACCAGCCACGAGCGCAGCTTGTCCGGCTGCTCGATTTCGTCGAGCTTTTCAAACAGTGTCAGAAAAACTTCCTGAAAGACGTCAGCCGTCTGTTCCTCGGTCAACCCGGCGCGGCGCGGAATGGTCGAAATCAGCCGCTGGTAGCGGTCGACCAAATCGTTCCAGGCGGTTTCGTCGCCGCGACGGCACGCCTGCAAAAGCTCGGCGTCCGTTTTCGCCAGCCCTTTCGCCGAAAATCCCGTCTCCGCTTTTTTTAAACCCGTTTCGCTCACTAACTTACGATTTTGAAATAGGATAAAAAAATAAGCAACAGGCGACGGTCAATTTTGCCGCCTGTTGCTTATTTCCTGAGAAGGGCTATCGGTTATCTATTAGTGAGCCGTCGCGGGCACGTCACCGTTTGTGCCGAAATATTTAACGTCCATCGCGCCGTTCGTGCTCCGGAGAATATACCAGGTTCCGGTCATCGGGCGGAAAACGGCGATGTCCGTGCGGTCGTCCGTGTCGTAATTGGCGGCAACCGGAATGTCGCCGCTCGTGCCGAAATGAACGGCGCGGAAGCTGTCGTCCGAGCTGTTGACCCAATACCAATCGCCGACCGACGGGCGGAAAACGGTCAAATCATCAGAGCCGTCGCCGTCCATATCAGCCACGACTGGAACGTCGCCGGTTGCGCCGAAATGCGTCGCGCGGAACAATCCGTCGCGGCTGCTGAGCCAGTACCAGTCGCCTGCCGACGGGCGGAAAACGACGATGTCCGTTATGTCGTCGCCGTCCAAATCTGCGGCAACCGGCTTATCGCCGTTCGCGCCGAACTGGTAGGCGACAAAGCTCGCGTCGCTGCTGCGCTGGATATACCACGCGCCGGTTTCGGGACGGAAAACGGTCAAATCGACGCGCCCGTCACCGTCGTAATCGCCGCTGACCGGAACGTCGGTCGCCAAGCCCCATTGACGCGTCGTGACGCCGCCGTCGGAGCTGCGCCGGATTGTCCAGACGCCGCCGCCGAAAACAGCCGCGTCCGTGTTGCCGTCGCCGTCGTAATCGCCGGAAACAGGTCTGTCGCCCGCGCCGCCGAGAACTATGGTATCAAAACCGCCGTTTCTGCTGATATACCACGCTCCCGCGTTCGGGCGATAGACGGCGATGTCCGCCACGTCGCCGCCGCTGAAATTGCTGTGATGCGAGAAGCTGCGAATTTGCCCGCGAATCTCGCCGTTTGCGTTATTGGTCGTCCCGATAACGACATACCAGAGATTGTTGCGAAGCTGTTCGACCTGCGCCGCCGTCACGTTGAAGGTTCTGACCGGAATATTGCCGGACGTTCCGCCGATTGCGCCGAGGTCGAAAATGACCGCGCCGTTTTCGCCGCTCGCCGCCGGACCGTTAATCGTGGCGGTCGTCTGCGCGCTCGAAAGATTGCGGAAAGTGGTGTAAACCTGAATCTGCGTTTCGGCTTGGTTCAGCACGACGCGGATTTTGCCTCTGCCCTGCGTCGTCACCGGCGGGACGACCTGCGCGCCCGTCAGCTTGCCGCCGAAGAAGCGGTTGACGTGCGGAGTATTGGTCGGCGTCGGGCTCGGACTCGGACTCGGACTGCCGGTCGGCGTCGGAGTCGGTGTCGGCGGCGTCGGAACGCGGAAAGTCCCCGAAAGAATCGTCGTCGCGCCGTTTTTAACCGTCAAAGGCGTGTCGGCGGTAATGGTCGGAACGGTGTCGCCGTTCGCGGTGTTCAGACGCAGGCGACCTTCGCCCCGGTTGTTCAGCGTAATCTGCCCGACCGTCGTCGTGCCGACCATCACGCTCAACTGCGTTCCGCCCGCCAGACGCACGCGATTGACGAAAACGTTCAGAATCCTGATATTAGCCGGAATTTCGAGATATTGTCCCATCCCGCGCGGCATCACGCCGTCAATCGTCGCGCCCGTCAGCGG
>JALZHR010000302.1 GCA_030860665.1 Acidobacteriota bacterium | reverse complement strand
TTCGAGAAGAAAAGCTAAGCGCCGGAGCTTATAAGTGCTAGGGGCATTAAATCAAATTCATAGAAAACTCAGATTTTAAAAATAACAATTAACCGGGAGAACAGGAGAAATAAATGCCAAGCGAATTTGGAAAGGATGATGTGGGATCAAAGAACTACCGTCATCAGGCGAACGTCAACATCCGCTTAACCGCGGACATTATCGAAACGCTGGACGAAATCCATTTCTACGCGAACAAAGAGATGAGAGGCAAGCGAAAAAAACTGACTAAGTCGGAGTTCTACGAAATAATTTTCAAGGACATCATCAACGAATACAAACTGATAGGCAAGGAAAGTCGTGTATGGAAAATCATTCTTTCATAGAACCGAGAACGATTATCTGAAATCTTTCATTTAATATTTCAAAGGTTGAATTTTTTATATACTTATCTAGTTTTTGAATCTAATCTTTGCAAAATCTCTTCCGTTAATTTCGTATAATCGGCGAGCAACCTTGTATTTTTAACTGCTTCTTCAAATTTATTGAAATTAATTTCGCCAAAATTTACATCATGCCTTATAACGGTTTCAAACATTTTATCTTCAGCGAAATGTTTAACTTCTTCAACTGCCTGTTTATAAACATTTCTTCTCTTCTGTGAACTGAATTCCTTGCAAATAAAAAGCCCAAAAAATTCAGCCTCATATCCCAAGTCTTTTTCAGCATCAATATATTTCATGATAATTCTTAAATCATCAATCCCTGACCGGCGAGGCTCATATGGGACTATAACTTTTGTCTCATTTAAAAACTCGTTGAAGGGCATATCAGAACTTCTGAAAGGGTTTTCATAAGCTATTGCATCACAGAGGATAAAGTCATAATCCTCTTTTATTTGAGAGTTTGTTTTCTCGAAAGGTTTTATTACATCTTTCAGGCGCTGGTTATAGGTGAAGCCTTTTTTTATAAAAATCTCCAAATTAGGTGTATCTGTTTGAAAATAGCTGTTTTTCTTAGCTAAAAGATTTTGTCTTCTGGATAAATTAAATAAATCATCTTTCGACATTCTATCAAAAGTAAATTTAATAGTATTAGGTAGTGTCCAATTATCAATTACCAGAACTCTGTACCCTATATTTGCCAAAATCAATGCAATATAACTAACTGCCGTGCTTGTTCCAACACCGCCAACATGCCCATAAAATAAAAGTGTTTTCAGTTTTGATTGTAATAATTTGACTAGCTTTTCACCTTCGCCGGTTATCAACCAGTGAATACTATATCCGGTAAGTTTGGAAATTTTAGTCAGGGTATCTATGGTAGGTAGCTTACCCGCCATATATGCGGAAACAGAAGGATTTGTAACCCCCAATTTTAAAGCAATATCCTTGTTCTGGATATAATTGAAAGCCTCTCTTACTCTCTCTCCAAAAGCTGAATTTTTCTCTCGTTTCATGTATGAATAATTGCCTAGAATTAGGCATCACTTTAAATGCTTGACTATTTAGGCATTGCTTTCATATTATAGCAGTATTTCGCAGTTTTAATTGGGACAGCCTAAACAATAGCAAGTTCCGCCCAAAATGAAATAAGTTTAACCTGGAGGTAAAAATAAAACCTAGCGGTGGCACGCTAGGTCAATTAAAGACTTTAAGTTCGCTGGCATCTGATTTGTCGATCACCGCCAGTTTTGCTAACTGCTTCCCGCAAAATTGGCGGAACGCTTGTAGTGTTTTTATAGCACAGATAAATAGATTCTGCAAGAGCATTTGTGCTGTTTCCATTTAACTACATACCCGTTTAGCCAGTTAAGCCAAATTCACAAACAAAACTACGCCTGAAAATCCTAAATTCTTCAGGTGCAAATACTTTTGTATTTAGGTTGAGATTATGAAATCAAGAAAAATTACAAACACCGGAACATTAAAAAACATTGGCAAATTTCCCAGTATTAAAACCGGGAAAATAGTTTGGTTTGAATCTCATCTTGAGCGAGATTTTATTTATTTAACAGAGTTCGATAAAGATGTAATTCAATACAGGGAACAGCCTTTTAAAGTTCAATATTTACTGGATGGCAAAAAACTCAACTACTTCCCTGATTTTCTACTCGAAAGAAAGAGTAAAAAACAAGTCATTGAAATAAAACCCCAAGTGAAAGTCAAAAAAGATGAATTCGTTAGGTTTTCAAAGATTATGACGAATCATCTTGCCAAACAGGGTTACGAATACCTCGTATTTACAGATTCAACGATACGACTCCAACCTAGACTTTCAAACATACAACTGCTCTGGCGATACGCCCGGTTTTCAATCACTACAAAACACAAAATTATGCTGTACGAACTGTTTTGCAATTCGGCACAGCTTTCGTTTTTGGAGATTTGTTCATTTCTAAATCAAGAAAAAGAGCAGAGAGAGTTAGTCTATGCGCTGCTTTTTCATGGTTATTTAGTAACGGATATTGAAAAACCAATAACTGCAAATTCAGTGCTTTCCATAGGAGATTTTAATTAATAGAAAAGGAGAAAAATTATGTCAAATTTTAGAATTGCAAAAGGTCTAAAGTTAAGGATTCACCCGCACGGTGAATGTGTCATTCACGCTCGTCTCTCAGATGGCGAAATTCGGCTTTGCAGAGCGACGGATTTTGAATTCTTTTCATTGCCAGAAGAAAAAATAGTTGAGGGATTGTTTAGCGGCGCAATTGAAGTTATTGATGATAATCAAACAACATCTTCCAGCAGGAAAAACTTCTCTGTATCTTTCGTTGAATTTGCCACACACGAACAAAGAAAAGAAGCTCTCCGACGGTATCACTATATCGCCGAAATTCTCAGGCGAAAAATCGAGAAAATCACGGAGGAAACAATCCTGCCGGTTATTGAGTATGTTGCCAGCAAAATTGAAGATGCAAATCCTCCGTCAAGCATTACTATCTATAGGTGGTATAGTCGTTTTATTAAATCTGGAAATGACATTCGCAGCCTGATTCCATTCACTGAAAATCGAGGTAACAGGGAGGCTAAACTAGCTGATAACAACGATAAAAAGCGAGCTATTCTGGAAATTATCGACGATGAGATAAACATATTTTATCTCACAATACAAAGACCAAGTATCGCAGAATTACACTCCAGAATTGTAGATAGAATCAATAACGAGAATCAATATCGCTCACCTTATGAACAGCTTCGCATTCCTCACAAGTCAACAATCTACCGGAGGGTAAAAAAGTTAGACCCATATCTGGTTGATTTGAAGAGATACGGAAAACGCTACGCTGACCAAAAACATAAAACTGTCAAACACAGAAATCAACCCGAGCGACCGCTTGAAATAGTCGAAATTGACCACACAGTTTTGGATTTATTTGTTGTTGACGATGAAACAGGGATGCCTATCGGCAGACCTACACTGACCGTTGCCATTGATAAGAAGACAGCTGTGATATGCGGATTTTATTTGAGCTTTCATCCACCGAGTTATATCTCGGTGATGAATTGTCTCCTGCACGCGATCCAGCCTAAGACTTACCTAAAAGAATTGTTTCCGAATGTTGTAAATGAGTGGGACGTACATGGCGTGATGGAGATTCTCGGTATGGACAACGCGGCAGAATTTCACGGCAAAGATTTAGAAGATGCGGCTCAACAAGCAGGATTTATTATTCAATATCATCCTCCGAAACATCCTTACTATAAGGGGAGCGTTGAACGATGGGTTCGCACTTTAAATCAGCAATTGCTTCATAATCAGCCTGGGACTACTTTCTCAAATATCTTTGAGCTAAAGGATTATGCCCCCAAAAAGAATGCCATCATTCCCTTTTCTACTCTTATTGAAGCCGTTCATATCTTCATCGTTGATATTTATCATCAAGAAATTCATCGAGGAATCAACGATATTCCTGCCAGAAGATGGAAAAATCTGACCGCTTTATATCCGCCACTACTACCGGCGAGAATGTCAGAACTTAAGATTTTACTTGGAGCAGTCGAGCAAAGAACTGTTTCGAGCAAAGGTATCGCGTGGAATAATCTTCAATACAACTCTGAAGAATTAGGGCTACTGAGAAGAACTCTCAAACAGGGACAGAAAGTTACTTTCAAATACAATCCTATTGATATTTCGGTCATTTATGTTGCTGATCCAATCAACGATAGATACATAACCGTTCCGGCGCTCTGGCATGAATATGCCGCCGGTCTTACGCTCTGGCAACACACGATTATCCAGCGGTTCAATCGCTTTAATCTCCAACAAGAATATGATCTTGCATCTATCTGTAAAGCCAAGGAAAAAGTCAGACAAATCGTTAGTAATCTGTGGCTTGAAAAGGGCAAAATCGGCAATAGGAAACGTATGGCACGTTTTTTCAATTATGGCGCTAATTATAATCAAATGCTGCTTGACCAAAAGGAAAACCTACACAGTCAGAATCCCTTAATAATTAATCCTTCCATATTAACTCCCTCAAATCACCAGATTGAATCATCGTCTGTCGAACACGAAGATTCGCCCGACTATATCTACGACGAAGATGATATCGATACTACTGGCTTTAGCGGCAGCTTTACTCTGCACGACAAAGAATAATTTAAATAAGGAGCAAATAAATGAAAAACGAACGTGGAAAATATCGAAGCATAAGCGTCGAAGACCGCATCGAGTTAGTCGAGAAACTTTTCATTCTGCATCCGTCTTTTGAACGCTGTCTGAATAAGATTGAGGAGTGCCGCAACGATTCCAAAATGTCTGCCGAGCCGTTTTGTATGCTGATTACAGGAGAACCCGGTGTCGGAAAAACAACTCTCTGCAAAGAATATGAAAAACTTCATCCTAGAATGGAATTGGACGAGAAAACTCTAATACCTGTTCTGCTGGCGAGAATTCCAATTCCGGCAACACCAAAGAATCTTGTCTCTATTTTATTGACTGCTTTAGGTGACCCGATTGCCGATAAGGGAACAACCTACAATCAAACCAAACGATTGATTAAATTTCTTAAAGAGTGCGAAGTAGAATTAATCATCCTCGATGAGTTTCAGCACTTTATCGACCAGGACTCGGACAAAATTCTCTACACCATTTCAGATTGGCTAAAACAGCTTATCAATGAAACCGAAATTCCTATTATCCTGGTTGGTTTAGCCCAATCAGTGAACGTCCTTAAAGCCAATAGTCAGCTTAAACGTCGATTCTCCATGCAAGACGGGTTGGCAAACTTCAAATGGCTTAAAAAGTCTGACAACAAAAAATCCGAGGCAGAGAATGCTAATGGAAATGAGAAGCAGGCAGCAAAAGACATTGATTATCTCGCCTTTCTTAAGGCAGTAGATGAAATGCTCCCATTGGCGGAAGATTCTCATTTGGCAGGACAACTAATTGCTTACCGGATGTGGAAAGCCACGCAGGGCAATGTAGCGAGAACGATGAAACTGATTCGCTATGCTGCGAGATTAGCTCTGAAAGATGGCGAGGAGAAAGTTTCTCTTGATCTCCTAGAAAAAGCTTATGAAAAACTATTTGCCGGAGATTCTGACCAAAATCCGTTTACCAAATGATTGCCGACGTCTCTAATACTTGCTTGTAGCTTAAACAGGAAGTTTTAGCTGAGCTAAGATGACTAAAAAACTCCTGGTGAGACCAAATCCATTTCCCGACGAAAGCCTGCTTGGTTATATAGCCAGGCTTTCGGAGGTTAATGGGTATAAATCCCCCAAGGATATTCTCAAAATATTCCAGAGCATCGACTATCAATTCACCTCAAATTTACCCAAAAGAATATATATGAAATCTGATCCATTAATGGAATTAACGGGAAAATCCTATTCGACTCTGGCACCGATGATTTATACCCGTGTGGACTATAACAAATATAAATTTATGAACTCTGCGGTTGCGTTCAAGATGATTGAACCCTGTCGCCCCAAGTTCTGTCCTCTTTGCTTACGGGAAAAATCGTATTACAGAATAATATGGGATTTCTCACTCGTCACAGTTTGTCCTGCTCACAAATGTTTGCTGATTTCCAACTGCCCGGAATGCAACAGTGAACTTGATATATACCGTAATGGTTTTGGTAAATGTAAATGTGGATTTGATCTGCGTGAAACTCAAGCTGTTGAAGAACTGCCTGAAATTGAATTGCGGCTGACTGAACAGGCCTATTTACTACTCGGACTAAAAACTTCAGAATCAGATATGGTTCGCTTTAATAATCCGCTTATCAACTTTTCTCTGGATGATTTTTCGCTCTTAATTGATTATTTTTCCAAGTTGCTGCTGAGAATGTATGATACTGAGGACAATCCTAACTACAGAAAAACTTCCAACTATAATTGGCACGTTGCCTTACAAACAGCTCTGGCAATTTTTGATAATTTTCCTGAAAATTACCTGCTTTTTGTGCAAGAACAAATTAAAGCTCCTTGTTTTGCGGATAGTGAGCACGATTACGCTTCTTTCGGCCGTTATTATCCATCACTTCATAACGCAAGTCCTGACTCGACATGGTTATTTATTTATAAAGCTTTTATTGAAAATATCTATTCCCTTCTTAAGAAAAATTCAATAGTTAGCAAAAAGAAACGATATATTCCACAGGCACGATATATTCCGATTGCCGAGGCGCAAAAAAATCTCAACGTTACAAAAAAAGAATTCAAATTTCTTCTTTCGACCGGGCAACTGCAAGTTAAATATCTGGATTGGCGAGAAAAAAACTTGTTTGTAAACTCAAACTCATATTTGGAAATAAAGATCGGAAAACTGACTTGGATAAAGGACAGTGAATTAGCATCGCAGCTTAATATCAGCCACGAACTCGTTAAACAACTAGCATCTGACGGTTATTTACCAATAAAAATGCAGAATTATTCAGGCGAGTATATTTATTACTATTTTGAAGGTGATTTGTTCATTAAATTATTATCCTGGCTTCGAGCAGGAATAAAAAATAAGCCTCTACTAAATAGAGATGAATTGCTGGATTTTGAAGAAATTGAAGAAACCTTAAATCCTGATATACAGCTTCTCAGTAATTTTGTTGGTTTATGCTTTAAAGGAAAAATAAGACCCAAACAAGAACTTTTAGATAAGGAAGGTATCAGGCGCTTCTTATTTGCCGAAAAAGATGTTGAAAAATTTATTGAGCTTTTTCTATACCCATAAAGTCGAAATGATTAAATAGTACTTTCACAAACTATTCTGGAAACTGTTATTTGGCAGCCGATTTTCAAATAATATCGCAAGATTCATAGCTCGGCTCCAGTTCCGGAGCCACCTACGAAACAGAGATGAAAGCAGAATTTTTGAACTCTGGCACGAAATTAGATTGGACAGCAAAGATTTTCAACTTGGGAAAATTTATCGTTTTCTTCAAGCGAATGCGTAATATTATAAGCTAATTCAATACTTTCTACCTGTAAAATTATGTGCATAAAAGGTGAATACCGGTTCGAAGATGTTTAGAAAGATATGAAGCCCGATTGGTATAAATTAAGCTATATAGCGCACCAGTTGCAGGAAGCAACATCTGTTCAGGATGCGACCGACATCTGGTTTCGTTATCCAGATATTGTTAACGGCGCAGATTTAGTGTTTGCGGCGCCGGAGCCAACTGATTTTATTTTGCCGTCAAGCAATTGGGATATCAAATCTCGCACGGACTCTTACCCACGCTGTCTTTATTACACTGACAATCTATATTTCTTAAACAATGAGATAGTAATTAACACTTTTTTACAGAAAGGCACTGAAATTAAATGTGATCTGACAATAATGTGGGACTCCAATGTTGCCGGCGAAATAAAACATTTTATTACCGGAAAGCGTCCTCTGAAAACCCATGTAAAAGCAGTTTTAGATTTTTTGATTAGAGAAGAGATTAATTTTGCCTATCAGCATTATATATTCGAAAATGCTCGTAACTATTTTAACAAGCCTTTTCATGCGAAGTTTGTTTATGAAACTTTCTATTATATTCAATATTTTGATTATCTGGATAAATCTCTTTACTTTAAAGACGGAACGAGAAAAGCACTTATAGATGAACAGCAACTCTTAGCTGAAGCCGGTAAGGTTATCAGCCAAACCTATGGCTCTCGTGAATATCGTCCTTTTTTGCGGGGTTTTCTAAATTTTCATTATTTGACTTATCTTGCGATCCTTAAAGTTGTTGAAATAGAATTTGGCTATCCCAAAAAAAGATTTGAGACAAAACTGGAGATGCTTTTGGATTTTATGCATAGCAAGCTGCATCGAATCCTCCAGAGGGAATTGATTCTGGCTGTATCTTATTTTAAAGATAGGAACTCCGTCGGGTTTATGCATAAAATTAATGTCGGGTGTGAAACACGGTTAGAACGAATAGGCAATATTGCCTGGGATATTATGTTGTTTCGGGCAATGGAGAAATTTGCCACGGTAACCACAAAAAACGGAAAGCTTATTCCTTATTTTATTTCATTTGATGCCGCAAGCCTCGCTTTGTTTGATAAATACAGAATCAAAGCGCTTATTTCCTGCGGAGAAGAAGGTGAGTTTCACAGTATTCTTCATGACCGTATAGAAGACCTGTTATTTGACTCGATAGAAGATAAAAGCCAAAAGAGAAATCTGCAAAGATATTTTATGTCTGATTTTAGAAATTTTAGAATACAGGAATTAAAGCGAGGCAATTCTCCATCGCGAAAATATGTTCGTCAATTAGAGAAAAGAGTCTGTGTAGAATGCCTCAAAACTTCTTATTAAACACAAACCTCAATTATTCAAACCTTGAAAACTGTAGAGTTTATGGCGTATCCACTCGGGACGTGAACCTGCAGGGAGCTAATCAATTAAATCTTGTTATCACTCGACAAGACCAAGCAACAATCACTGTTGATAATATCGAAGTTGCTCAATTTATTTACTTAATGTTGAACAATATTAAGATTAGAGACATTATTGATACGCTCACCGCAAAGACAGTTCTAATTCTCGCTCGATTTACTCCTGCGAGAAAGACATTCCTAGACGCAACCCGTCTTGAGTTACGAAAAGACCTGCATCCAGAACTTCGCGCCTTCCGTATCGGCAGCCTAGATGCCGAGCACATCTTTGAAACCGTTGAGCGTCACGCCAAAGGCTAAGTAAATCGATTTGTTGACGACTCTGCCCTGACTTTTGACCTTAACTTTCAGCGCATCAAGATAAAGAATCGGGTAAACAGATTCAAGAGGTCGTGGCTGCCACGCGTGGACTTCGTCGAGAACTGAATCGGTAACGTTCGAGATGAGCGTCGGCGAAACATCGACGCCGTAGATTTCTTCCAGGTGACCTTTGATCTCCGAGGTCGTTATGCCTCTCTGATTTCGAGTGTATTAGTATTTCTTCCAAACAATGCGGTTTGTATTTCATTTCGGCGATTTTTCTTTCATCTGATTAAAGGTTCGCTCGATATTCGGTTTTGAAAAATACTCCTGAAAGTAATAGCGATAAACCGGATTTTCGCCGGCAAAATCTCTTTCAAAAGTGGTCAGGTCTGTCTGCTTTTTAACGCCTTCCAAATCCAAACCGGCGTCCAACCCGCGTTTGACCTGTCGCTGAACGGATTGCAGTAAATTCATCATTTTTTGCAAATAAGCTTTTCCGGTTTGAATTTCTCCGTGTCCGGGAATCAGAGTGTCAAAGTCTAATTGTGAAACTTGGCTGAGCGTTTGCAGCCAGTCGAGCGGAAATCTGGAAAAACCGAACGGCACTGGCTCGGTCAGCATATCTCCGGTGCAGACGATTTTTTCCTGCGGCAGATAAACGACCAAATCTCCGGGCGTGTCCCCCGCGCCGAAATGCAGAATGTCAATGATTCTTTTTCCGCGGTAAAGGCGTATACTTTTCGTTACGTTTAAGGTCGGTGCCGTGCGTTTTACTTTTTTGTATTCGGCTTGTCTAATGTCTATGTCGCGCCGATAGTATTGCACCAGATTCTCGATAATCTTTTCGTTCCCGGGCTTATTTTCGGCTTTCAGGCGTGCGATTTCCGCCTCGCCTGTTTTTTTACGCGACTCTGTGCTGCCGGCAATTTCATCGACGTAGTTATAACCGCTGCCGACGATGTATTCGGCAGTTTTCTCGTGAGCAATGATTTCAATCCCGGGAAAAGCTTTCAGATATTCCTGATTTCCGATAGTGTGGTCGCCGTGACCGTGAGTGTTGATGAGATAACGAACCGGTTTCTTTGTCAGCCTGCGAATTTCGGCGATTACGGTTTGTGCCGAACGCGGCGCGCCGCTGGCATCAACAACGACGACGTCTTCATCGTTGATGATAATTATCACATTACCCTCGACCCAGTATTTAAGTGTATCGGGGCGATAAGCGACGTAAATATCGTCCCGTAGTTTTTTGAACTTTATCTCAAGCGGGTCGGTTGAAATGTTTTGCCCGTAAATAGCGCATCCGCATAAAAAAATGGATAAAAAAAGCAGCGCATTAATAATTTTCATAATAAATCTCCTTTTTCCGAATCTTGATTTTTCAACTTATTTTCTTTCGGCGGCAACAGACAAACCGCTCGGCGTGATGCCGTATCTTCTTATCTTAGAGTTGAGAGTCGTAATTTTAAGGTTAAGCAGGCGTGCTGCGCGGCGTTGATTGCCGCCGGTTCGCATTAAGGCGCAGCGAATAAGACTAGCTTCATATTTTTGCACCTCTTCCGCCAAATCAATTTTGGCGTATGTGTGTTTGCTTTTTTCCTTGCTGAGCGATTCGACTTCGCTCAGAATAGAATAGGACAATACCTTAAGCGCCTCTAACATATTTTCCTCGATGGCAGGATTCGGTTCCTGCCTCAAGCTGTTTTTGATTAAACTCGATGAATAAGTTGCTACAGATTTTCCTTGAAATGATTGCATAATAATTGTATTTCCCTTTTCTTTTATTATTCGGCGGATGATTGAAAAATCACCTTTTCATAAGCAGATTGGCATACAACTCCTTGAATAATCTTCAAAAATCCGTATAAATTCCTTTCAAGTTTCGTTTGATAATTTTCAAACCCGGAAAAGCGTGCGGTGTTTTGCGAAAATTTAGAAAACAAACGATTATTTGCCATATTATTTTAAAGGAAAAAATAAAACGGCAAAGCGGATAAGGTTATTTTATTGAAATTTATATTTTTCCATATCCTGAGGTTAAAACCAACTAATACAAAACTTGTAGCATCAATAGAATTGACCTGAATTTGTAACCATAGCATATGTTTTTAACAAATGAATCGTTATTATAATTTCGACAACTTTTGTTTGGATGTCGCCGGGCAAAGACTGCTGAAAGACGGCAAACCTATGGCTCTGACCAATAAAGCCTTTTTAACATTACTGATTCTCGTTCAGAAGGCAGGACAGATTGTTGACAGAGAAGAAATCATCTCGGAAATTTGGGTCGATAGCTTTGTTGAAGACTCAAACCTGTCGCAATATGTTTATATCCTGAGAAAAATTCTGGGTAATAACCCGCAGGGAAACCCATACATCGAAACTATCACCAAACGCGGATTTCGTTTTACGGGAGTCGTCAGAGAATTGTTGCCCGAAGCCGAAACCGCAGCCGCTGCAGCGCCGCAGCCGTCGGCTGACGATAATTTAAACAGCGCCGATTCCGTCTCCACAGAAGGCGACGAAATCCAGAGTCACGCTAACTTTTCAACCGCTGAACAAAGGGCAGCGGAAAGAAATCTCGAAAAAGATGCAAGCAGCAACGGTCGGGTGCCTGCCGAAATGCTTCCTTATGACAAAACATTCCCGAAAGCTTATGCGAGATGGTGGATAATTTCAGCAATCGCGATTTTAGCGGGCGGGCTGATTTACGGCTCAATCTACTTTTATAAAAACTACGGGCAAAATTCATCCTCGTTGGTAACGAGCCAGAAAACCAAATCAGTTGCCGTCTTGCCGTTTAAGTCCATCGGCGGTGAAAGAGATAATGAAAAACTTGGTTTGGGGATGGCTGATGCCGTCATTATGCGTCTTAGTAAATTAAAACAAATCCCGGTGCGCTCGACGAGCGCGGTTTTTAGATTCACCGACGAGCAGATAATCGATTCGGTAAAAATCGGTCAGGGTTTAGGCGTGGAAACCGTTTTGGAAGGCACCGTGCAGCGCGAAGGCGAAAGGATTCGCGTTTCTGCCCGCCTGATTAACGTGCCTGACGGCAAAGCGCTCTGGGCTGAAAGTTACGACGAAACCTTCACCGATATCTTCGCCGTTCAGGATTCAATTTCCAGCCGCGTCGCCCAATCGCTCGCCATCAATTTAACCCGCGAGCAGGAGTTGATTCTCACGCAGCGCGCAACAAAAGACCCGCGCGCCTTTCAGGCATATCAGCAGGGACTTTATTTTTTAAACAAACGCTCAAAGGAAAGTCTGCTCAGAGCGATTGAATTCTTTCAACAGGCGATTCAGCTCGACCCGAATTACGCGCCGGCTCACGCTGGTTTAGCTGACTGCTACAATATGCAGTTTTATTACGAGTTTGCCGACCTGAAAGAGGCTAGCGCCAGAGCCAGAGAAGCAGCGGAAATCGCTTTGTCATTGGATGAAGGTTTAGCGGAAGCGCATATGGCGATGGCTTACGTTCTGACGAATGAAGGAAAACCGAATCTGGCTTTGCCCGCCATTGAACGCGCCGTCGAGCTTTCGCCCTTTGATTCGACCGTGCGCGTCCGTTACGCCTGGGTTTTGTTAAGCAACGACAATCTGGAAGAAGCCGCAAGACAGGCGCGACTGGCACAGGAATATGACCAGCTTTCGCATCTGAGCAACAACGTCCTATGCGGTTTTCTTTCCTTTCAGCACAAATTCGCCGAAGCGATTCAGTTTTGCGAAAAATCAGTGCAACTTGAACCGAATGCGCCGCGAAACCGTCTGGTGCTGGCAAAGGTATATTTCTTCTCCGGCAGGCGCGAAGAAGCTTTATCTCAAATTCAATCTCAAATTAACTTCTTCGACGAAAGAGTCGATAAATTGGAAGCGATGGGACTTCAAAGTTATTTTTATGCGAAAATGGGTCAGCGCGCCGAAGCCGAAAGGCTTCTGACGGCGCTTAAGTCCAAAGCAAATATTGAGCCGGCGCTTTACAGTTATTTGTGTTTGACGAGCTATCTGCTCGGTAATTACCAAGAGTCTCTGGACTATTTCAGAAAATCCAATCTCTCTCGAAACAAGTTTCCCGACACACAGAGATTTCGCTACGACCCGCTTTGGGAAGAAATAAGAAAAGACAAAAGGTTTTTTGCGTAAAATGCGCCTTGTTAATCCTAAGCTCCTGAACAATTGAAAAAGCAGCCTCTGCCCGTTCGACCGTTCTAAGGAATTTGTCGTCTGTGCGGCGAGGCGCGCGAAAGATTTCAGAATATTACTCTTCCCTTCAGGCGCGCCCGTAGCCACAGTCTATCCGGTGATACCGGAACGCGAAGAAAATCCGCCTCAGCCTGATATGCCCTGCTATCTGGTATACAGCAGGCTCTCACTGAAATTTAAAATGTAGCCGTTCTGGTTGACGGTAAAATTAATTTTATTCGGCGTAGCGCTTTGTTTAATATAAGATTCGACCATTGCCGGCGTAGCCGTCGGAGCAGTTTGCAGGTAGAGCGCACCGAGACCTGTCACATAGGGCGCGGCGAAAGACGTGCCGCTGACGCGCTTGCCGCGCATCGAATCATCGTGGCGGGCTGCCGAGACATTCACGCCCGGAGCGAAGACGTCAACCGAACCACCGTAATTGCTGCCCAATCCCGTGCTTGAATCGTAGTATCTACGGTCGTATTGATCCGACGCGCCGACGACGATAACGCCGGGATTATAAAGGCGGCTCGGAATCACGTTGCTGGTATTTTTATTATTATTGCCGGCGCTGTTAACGACAGCGACCTCCGCCGCGAGGCGTTCGACCGCGGCTTCGATGTCTTCATTATCCGGGTTGATGACAAAATTATAGCTGAAGTTGACTATCGAAGGACCGCTCAGATACCTGTGATTATCAAGCACCCAGTTAAAAGCGTTTATAATCCACCTTTTATCTCTTAAGCCGTTACAGTTTTCAATACGAAGCGCGTGAACGGTGGCGGCTTTCGCCACTCCGAGTTCCCATCCGGCGGCGATACTCGCTACTGCCGTGCCGTGTCCCGAACAATCAGTTAAGTTCGCCGGATCAATTTCCCCGGCATTATATTCCAAAGCGAAATTCATACTGACATTTTTGTCCCAGGGTTGGCTAGGATTATACGGCGGCGCGACTCTTCCGGTGAAATCGCCGTGCTCGGCATTAATGCCCGAATCGAGAACAAAAATGTGAACGCCTCTGCCGTTCAGACTATATAGGTATTTGCCGTTTAAAGGTAAATCTCGCTGGTCGATTCTATCCAGCCCCCAGCCGGCATATTTCTGTTCGGTTAAGGCGGAGGGATCGCCCGCCAGATAGCTGTTTCGGCTGACAAGCTGAACAGCCGGATGAAATTTCAGTTTACCGGCAGAGACTTCGCTCATCCGCGCCGAAAAACCTTTCAGCGCCGTAAAGTAATCGATAACTTTGCCGTTGAATTTTTCAGACAGCTTGTCTGCTGTCGTTTTTACCTTTTCTTTCGGAATATCGTTCTTTAAGAAGACGATATATTCGCCCGGTATGTATTTCTCGGAATGTTGCGGTTCAGCCGCCGGCGTGACGGGCGATAACTCCTTATACTGGCTGATTGCGGTCGCCGCCGTCGCTAAAAGAATAACCGTTAAAACGATTGACCTGTATAAATGCTTTTTCATGTTTCTTACTCCCGAAATTACTGATTTACAGTTTTTTACTTACGCTATTGATTTTTCTCCGCCGAGTTGTCTGGCAGAGCCGAGTAAACCCGGCTTTATTGTCAGCCGGGTTTACTCGAACCTTATCGAGTTTGAACTAGCCGATTTCAATGATGTGTGCTCTGATTTCGTCATCATCCGGCGGCGGCGTTTCGCCCGGCGTTGTTGCCGCGCCGCTGCCCGCGCCGAGTAACAAAGCCAGTGCCAATACAATTTCTAACATCTTATTTTGCTCCTTTCTTTTATTTTTAATTGAATTAATCCGAAAATAATCCCGATTAAGGCTTATCAAGGGATTCTTTTACAGAAACCAGGTTAACCGGTCAGGCGAAGTTTCCCAACGCGCCGAAGTCCGCGCGCCTAAACCGAAGGCTTCGCCCATTTGCCCGGACTTTTCGCCGGCGCCCGTGCTGCCGGCAGCAAAGTATTGCTCACCTACGGCTTGCTCAAAGGTTTGCAGACGCCGGCTCCCGGCTTCAGGCTGCGCCTGTTGCTCTCGCCGCCGCCGCTTTTCAAAAACAGCCTCGACCGAGCTTCGGAATCAGGATACTTGTCTGCCGAAGCTGCTCCAAGCGCTTCTCATTGCCGTCTGCTAACCATATACCGATTGTTCGGAGCAATTCCTTTAACCGCGTGGTCACGAGCGTGGGCAGACAAATTTCAGCTCCGCGGCTATCGAGTAGTTAATCAATCTATTCCCTCAATAATCAATTGCTTGGCTGTTCCAGCCAACTCTCGAAAATATTGAAGTTCATTCACAAATCCGCCACGAGATGTTCCATTTGCAGCAGCTTCCATACCTTCTTTCATCGTATTTAATACCTTTAATTTTGTGTTAGGATCGTTGTAGGTTTGACGCGCCCAGAGTTTGTTCCTCAAATTTGCAAATAAATTAAAGCGCGTGGCAAATGTTTCAAATCCCTCCTTGCCGATATACTGCCTAATTTTATTTTGCAGACCTATTACTGCAACCCTGCCGCTGGTGCTGGCTACATTTGACAATATTTGTCCTCCTTTAGCCGTTCGTCCTGCCGGCGTTAAATTCAGTAAAACCTGATTAGTTGTATCGACGCCTTTATCATGTTCCTTTAATACCTCAGCCGCCTTCTTATCTCCCGCCATAAACCTTCTCCATAATTCAGCTTCCCAGGCGGACACTTCACTGGAAGAAATTCCGCCGTCATTATTAAGGTCTGCGGATGTATATCTGAAGGCTTCCCCCTGACCTTTTTTAACTGTATACCTGCCGGTCGGGTCGGTTCTGTTAACCGGATTGCCGCGCGCATAGGCATACAAATTCCAGCTTTGCGGCTGTCTCGGGTCAAAGTCTCTGCCCGGATCAACGCTAAAGAATTTGCCTTGCTCCATTCCGTAATAACGGGCGTGCATATAGTAAAGAGCCTGTCCGGGCGCGTGATTCGTATCACGCTCGTGTCCGGTAAAGCGAAGCCTTTCGCCGCCCGCGCTTTGCGACTCCATCCCGTAGGGGTAATACCAGTAGGATTCCGTTTGCTGCCCCAGCGAATTCGTCACCAGCCGCGTCGAGCCGAGATGATCCACGTGATAGTCGAACTTACCGGCAAATCTCGTTTCCGCCGCCAGCAACGTATTTCCACGGTAGATGTAGTCTTTCGCCCAGAGCCAGTTGCCCACACCGTTTCCGCCCGTTACCCGATACTCGCGCAGAACCTCGTTATTAAGCCCGCGAAGTGTAATCGTTTCCATAATCGTCGGTCTTGGAGTAGGAGCCGAACCAAGGTCGTTGTAGCCTTTATCGATGACCCAGACGCGCTCGTCACCAGGACTGTAAAGATATGTTTTGCCCGGGGTTTTCTTTGTCATATTGAGCGGGTCGAAAACGTAAACGTCGTCCCTCGCGCTGCCGAGGGCATTGCCCGCCGCGTCGTAATTGATATTGCCGCCCAGACGGTTAGTTGCCGGGTCAACAGTAATGTCAGCAACCAGTGTCTGACCGTTTTGCGTCGTTGTCCGCTGAATCATATTTCCCATCGGGTCATAGGCGTAAGATTGCTTGTAACGCCTTCCGACAGAATCTGTTCCGGCAGTTCCCTCCTTGATGCGGTTGGCGTGATCATAAATAAACCAGTCCGTATCAATTTTGATGACATTGCCCGCTCCGTCATATTGGTATATTCCCAAATCCCGGCTAAGCCCTCCGTATTTTGAAAACCTGATGCGCCTGACACGCGGCATACTATCAGGATCTTTGGTAAACGTATCTACCACGCCGTTTGAGTGAGTTACGGCATTTACCGTCTTGTTGCTGTGGTAGGTGATGCTCGACGCATAAGCGCCCGGCGCTCCGCTCTTTCCGACTTTCGTTAAATAACCGTGCTCGTAGGAATAGGTTGCGGTAAAAGGTCTTTGTTCCGCGCCTGAGTTGGTTTGGACGCATTCCGCATTTTCGCATTGCGGATAACTCTGGCTGGTCAGACTACCGAGACGGTCGTAATTGAAAGATTGAGTGAATTCATACTGTGTTGCTGCGCCTTCAGCGAAAATGGTTTTCCGCGAGCTGAGTCTTCCGCCGTGTCCCGCGTAAGAGTATTCCTCGCTGATTTTTACTTCCTGCTCGAGCGCATTCGGGTCGGCGCTATACGGATTTTTAACCCAGTTATGCCGCGTCGCCTTTTTTAATTTACTTAAGGATTTTGCAGGGGCGCTTGTGCCGTAATAAGAATAGGATTTTAAAGCGCGGTTTGTGTAACCATCCGTTATCGAGCCGATACGCGAAGCTTTATCGTAATTAAATAGCAGTTTATGATTTCCTTCCACTTTCTCGGTGACTTTGCCCAGAGAGTTATACTTGTAGGTAATTCCCCCGTTTATTTCAGGGTGTGTTTCTGTGTGAAGGAAACCGCGATTATCGTAGAGAAAAGACCGGCTTTGTTTGTCCTGACTGCTGACCTGCGTTCCGATTGCTTCAAGCTCGGTAATGCGGCTGTAGTTTTCCGGAAAAGATCCAGACCTCGCGTTCAGCACCATAACCAGAACTTTCGTGGTATCGACCGGCGAAAATTTGATTTGCCGCCAAACTTTGTTATTACCTCTGATTTGAGCCAGCGGAACAAACTCGTTGTTAACGTTCAGATAATAGACATCAAAATCTGTTATGCCGTATTGTTCAAACGTCATATTTAGATTCGGTTCCTGAGGAGCGCTGTAATTATCCTGCACAGTGAATACGTTAATTTCGTCAATTCGCTTAGCACCGTTAAAGTCAATCCACAGGTGATCCGGGAATTGACCTGGGGTGCCGTCGCTCCAGCCGCCGCCGTTTCCCCAATTCGTGCCGCGACGGTCTCCGTTATTTGCCCCTGCCGGAGCAAATCGCCCGCTCGAATGACTGGAGCTGGCAAAGGCTCTTGAGCCGTAGGTTGACAGCGCCCAGTTTATGCGCGAAGCGCCCGAATTGTTATGTATCAAATCGACTTGTTTCAGCCGGTTGCCCACGTCATACTCGTATTCTGTTTTTACCTGCGAATTGTTAGCGCCCGAGCCTTCTTCGACGGCAATTAGCCTGCCGAATCTGTCATAATACTCTTTAAGCGCGGCTGTTTCTTCCGAGACATTGCCGAAAGAATCGACCGAAGAGCCGACGTTGAATCTGCGCTCGACATAGCTTTCGCCTTTATAATCCGTATTTATAACTTTGCCGTCCGGCTTGGTTACCGAACCCGGTCTGCCGAATGGATCAAATTGGGAAAATATCGTCTTCTGAGTTCCGGCGCTCCATTCGGAAATCGATGTAGTCCAGCCCATTGCGTTATATTCGGTTTTCCGAAAGGCTAACGCTCCATTGTTGTCGGGCACTGATTCGTGCTCTTCGACAGTTCGTCCGAAAGGGTCGGCGATTATCTTGCCTTGGGTTAATATCGTCCCTGAATCAGTCCATTTGCGAACGATTTCGACCATTGCTCCCTGTCCTGCGGCGACGGGCGTATAAGTGTAAACGGTCTGGGCGTCTTCCGCCGGCATCTCCTTTTTCAGCCGCCCTAAGGCATCGTATTCATAATTGGTTACAACTGCTGACGGGTCAGTGCTTTTCTTTACTAGCCCGGTTGATTGATCTATTTCGTTATTAACTCTAAAAAACGTGCTGCCGGAACTTAACCCGACATATTTCGACGTTGCCAGTTTCCCGAATGAATAAGTGTTAGTCACTTCAAATTCGGGCGCTTCCGGCGGCGTGCTGCAGACATCGCCTACCGGAGCATTTTGACTGGAATCTCCACCGTAATATTTTTCGCCGGTGACATTGCCGTCGTCGTTGTAGTCGAAAACGGTATAAATATCTCTATTTGTCGGAGTCGGCGTGCTGCCTCCATCTTTCAGAACACGCTTGTTTTTCAATAAACCGTTAGCTGAGTTGAAACAATACTGCGTGTATGCGGTACTGCTTCCTTCCTTAATTTCTTCCTGCGTGTATAGATTCAAAATCCAGGGTTGATTAAGCGCCGGCAGACCGGAGTAATCGACGTAGGTTTCGCGAATGTTATTCGATTCAAAACCGCCTCCGGTTCGCGTCCGGCGAAACTTTCCGGCGTCGTTCCATTCACTATTGAAGACATCGGAAAATCTATTCAAATCGTCATGATAGATTGTGCGCTGCACAGCTACGCGCGGGTTCAGAGGTCCGCCCGTGTCATACCAGCCTTGTGTGTCGTCGACCTCATATTTGACGTAAACCGAGCGCAATTTTGTGCCGGTCGCTTTTGTGCCTTTATAAAACTCCTGCGACAGGTAAAGCGTATGACCGCCCGCCGTGATAGATTCACGCGGGGTAAACGGCAGCCCGTAGAACCCGTTCGGATGAGGCGTATCGTCGGTAAAATCAAGATTGAAATAATTGACAGTTTCATCGCCCGCCGGAGACCTTACGATTACAATCGCGTGTCCTTTCAGGTCATCGTATCTCGGTCGATGCGCGGATAAAATATATTCGAAAGCTCCGATGGGCAGAAGCCCGGCGTCGGCGTCCGCCTTGCTTTTGTAAATCTTTTTTCGCCAAACCCCTTCTGATGAAGACATTGGTTCGACGTCTTCCGGACAATACGGTTGACAGAGCGAAGCCGGATTTTCCGGACGAACAAAAGGTCGCTGGTAGGTTTGCCATTCCCATCGGTAATGTCCGCCTGTCGGAAGCGTGGCTTGCGTTATTCGACCCGGATTTACATCCGCTATATCGGGTGATAGATAGCCAAAGCTGTAAGAACCGGCATTTGCCGGCAATTCGACGCTTTTTAGTCTCCACAGCGTGACATATAATGGATTGGGATTGCGATACCAGTTGTCCCTCATATCGCGGCGCTGATGTACAGGCGCGGTTCCGTAATCCAGCGCATATCTGGCTTCCGTTCCATTAAAGGCGCTCAGCTTAAATTCGCCGACTCGCCAACGAGAGCCGTCAAAAACAAAATTTACGTAATGTGTGCGGGTATAAGTCGGACAGCTTCCGCATTTATCTTTAATGATCCATTGCGCCGGGTTGTTTGTGTCAATTTCCACCCGGTTGCCGAATTTATCCTCAATTAAGGAAAGCTGATAGGTATTCGGGTTAAAATAGTGCGTTGTGCCGTCGGGAAATTCTATTTTGTTTTGTGTCCAACTGTGTCTCAGGTATGTTCCGTCGCGGGTAAAAGCACCTCCGTTCAGAAACCGGTGTTCGCTGCCGTCCGGCGCGACATAAAGGTAATCGGTTTCGTGCGTATTGTAAAAGCCGGTTTTCGGCGGGTAAAGCGCTCCCATAGAAAACATCCATCCGAGACCGGCATTAGCTTTCGGATTCGGTTCGGCTTGCGTCCGCCACTCGCCGATGCCCAGTTGTATCTGCGAGATATAGCTCCAGGCTGTCGAGTTATAAACCAGCGACAACTGGTAGTCGAGATTTCCTCCTACCGTGTAGGTTTGTCCGATGGGAATGGCGAGCGTTAAATTTCCATTGTATAAATTTACATTGTCGAAATTACCTGAAAGATAAGACTGGGCGTTTAAACCCCGCTCGTGATTGATGCCCGTTTGCGCTAATAGCGTAAGCGAAGAAAACAAACAAATAAGAATCAAAAAATATACATTTAAAAACGCTGCGCCTTTAGCAACAGCTCTTCTGTTTATCATTTATCACCTTCCTGCTGACTCGGATATCGACTAGGAAGTCGCTCGCTAAAACTATGAAAATTAAATTCACTTTTTTATGTCGACTAGCTTTGTCTGGTTTGGGAAAGCAGTTTACTTAAATTAATAAAAAAAAACTTGAAAATGCGGCTTGAAAAATGTATTTTTTTCTTCAAATTTCAATTTAAAAATTTCAATTTTGGATTGAGCGTCGTTTTTCGCTGAAAAATACGGGCAAAAGTGCGTCCGCCGACGGTCGGCAATGGGCGAAAGATGGTTTCGCGACAAAGGAAATGAGCGGATTCGATGCTTTTTAAGATTGAAAATTAACAATCCGCGACGGTTAGATTCAGCTTTTTAAATAAAATATCTATTGTGCGGTAAAAACAAAGCTGTTTTCCCGACGGTATTAATGGTTTTTGCGAATAAGTAAAATTTGGGAGATACAGCATTACAAAAAAAAAGGGGCTTTGCCGAAACAAAACCCTTCAGGCGCTAATCCGATACCGGTGGGACGGCACCGCACCGCGCTAAAATAGCATTAGGAGATTGTAAAAAGCAGAAAACACCGCAGGAAACGCTGAATTTATTAATGTTTTTCGTGTTTCTGCTTATTCTGTCTTTGATTCACGCCAATTTTACGCAAAGCTCAAATCATAAAATTATTTTCGGCTTTGCAATCACTCAACCGGAGTAGTGCATCCGGTCAGGCATTGCGGCGGCTTATCCGGCGAAAAAACGATGTGATATTTTACCGTTCCGAACGGCATAGATGTCGTATCCACTATTTTCATTCTGTTTTCGTGGAAACAATTAGGTTCATTTTCCGCCGTTAAAGAACTCGGTCTGCTGTATGGCTGCCCGGCACTCGGATGAGGAATGAATTTTGCGAAACCTCCGGTTGTAATTCCTTTTCGCCAGGGTCTGTAGGGACTGGTCCCGCACTCGACGGTCAGCACTTTATCCGACCAGGGATAAAGAATACGAGCCTCGTAGTCGTTACGGCTGGCGTTAAAATAATACTTAACCGCATAAGTCGGCGCCGTGTTGCGATTTTTGTTAAGCTCCATTAAAGACACTCGGTTTTGTTTGATTCCATACTGCGTGCTGTGTGCTAATCCGACAAAGTGATATTTGACCACGGTTCTGACTTTCTTTAATTCGTCAACCAGAGCTTGCGTCGATGTCGTGGTGGGAGCGTCCATTTGTTCCTTAAGCAAATTACGAAGGCTCAGACTCAGCGCGAAATGATTTTCGCCGGGACGAATGGAATTTGCCGGAAAATTCGCTTTTAGATAGTCGTATATCTGGTTCAGACTATTTTTGCCCTTCCAATCCGAACCGCTCAGCGAAATATTAAGCGCTCTGGCTAAAAGAACGCCGCGCGTGTCCTGACATTTTTCCGTGTTTGGCGAACGCATTCCGGCGAGCGCGACAAAAGGTCCGCGGTAGGGCTCTTTCGTCGAGCAGCCCTGGGTCGCCGAATCGCCATCGTTGAGATTGCTTCTGTGGTAAAAACTCGAGGCTGGCGTTTGCCCGGCAGCTAACGCGTATAAACGAAATGTTTGCTTCAAATAGGTACCGGATTTATCGAGTAGCTGTTCAACTTTCGGCTCGAGCGGATTGCCCGTTCCCTGATTCGCTTCCAGCCACCGGATAGCCCAATGCCGCACCGTCACTATTGCCGTAACGGTCAGCGCATCATAAGTAAATGAAAAAAGCTCTTTGCTTTTCATATAAAGCATTGTTTTGTAGGGCGAGGCAGGGTCGCCCGGATTCGGATCGATACATTGTTCGCCGTTTTGACAATCCAGGAAAGTTAGCCACCATTGAATCGAGGTCGCCCGCGTCCGGTTGAACTCCGCCGGATTACGCCATAACGAAATGGCGTGAGCCATCGGAGGATGATTTAAGCTTCCCGTCGCTTCCGAGCCGTCCGCCTGCCAATTTGAATACGTCCAGTTGAGCTTGGAATACCAGTTGGCATAAGGTTGACCCTTTAAAGTAGTTCTATGCGGTCCGTATGGCAGTTCGACATTGTTGTCAAAGCCGCCTTTCATCGCCGCCAGCAAATTTCGCATCTGCTCGCAGGTGTCCAGGTCGTTCGTCGTGCCGCAATCGACAGATTGCTGGTCTGGTTCGGGCAGCATAATATAATAAGCATCGCCGCCCCACGCTTCGACTTCGGTAATGCGGGAATAATTAGTCGGAAAACTGCCGGAAACCGCGCCGTTTACCACAATCCGAATCGCGTTGGTCGTGACGGCTGGAAACTGGAATTGTCTCCAGACTTTGTTATTATTTGAGACCGAGCTGATGGTTGTCCAATTAGCGATGCCTGAATCCCAATACTGAACGTCGAAGCTCGTAATCCCGTAAAGGCTGAAGGTCGTCTCCAGCGTCGGCTCGACCGGGTTATTATAATTATCCTGCACGGTGAAGACATTGATTTCGGAAATTTTCTTGACCGTGTCGAAGGTAACTTCGAGACTGTCCGGAAAGGAGCCTGGAGTTGCGTCCGCCCATCCGCCCGTTCCGCTTCCCCAGCCATAACCGGCACGGTCGCCGTTAATGGCGCTCGAAGCCGGAAAACGCGTCTGGTCGTAGGTTGAAGAGCCGGTGGCTACCGCTCCCGCCGACGCCAGCGCCAGATTAAAACGCGATAACGGTTTCCAATTAACCGGCTCGCCGTCGTTCGTTTCAATCTGTGCCCGTAAAGGAATCTGGCTAGCAAAGAAAACAGAAAAAATTGTCAATACCGCCGCAAATAAATTTCTGAAGAAATTGTCTTTCATAAATCGCTCGTCCTGAACTGTCTATTTCTAGTCAGTTGAATTGTTACAAATAAGTTTAAGAATACGGGTAATAATCTTCTCTGAAGAATTTATTGTCCTCGTTTTCCGTCTGATTGTTCGCCGGCAGCTACGCGCGCAGTGCCGTTCGGGATAATAAAGCTCTTTTCCAAAGCGCGGGAATTCGGCTTTTCTCGTAAAAAATAAAACTATAGAAATAAATACCAGAACAGAGAAAAAAATAGCTTCAATTTTTTTTCAATTTTGCAGAGAAAACGTTGGAACGG
>JALZHR010000500.1 GCA_030860665.1 Acidobacteriota bacterium | reverse complement strand
CTTTTCACTTTTCGTTTTTCACTTTTAGCTATTCACTTTTCACTGCTCCGTGTTACAATCTTTTTAGGCGGAAGAACCCTACTGCAAGGCGCGTGAAAAAACGCAATGATAATTGAGCCAACATTTGAATCCTTGGGAGACTGATGTCGGATTCAGTGCAATCTTTCAAAGTCAAAGACTTGCCGGAGAATCCGGCTTAGATGCTTCTTTCGCCGGAAGCATCGTAAGTCGCCCACCTGTTGAGAAACAGGTTCAATTCAAGCGTTTACACGGCTTTTGCGGTTCTCTTTCGCTAATCTTTTTGTGATAGGTGATAAGTAATAGGTGATAAGATATTTCTTCCCTATTACTTATCACCTATTACTTTTTACAGATTTATGAATGTTTTGATTCTCGCCGATGTTGTCGCCCGCCCGGGTCGCCGCGCCGTTCTGGAGCGGATTCAGGATTTGCGCGAACAGTATAAAATCGACATCGCCCTGATGAACGCCGAAAACGTCGCGGGCGGTTTTTCCATCACGCCTGCGATTGCCGACGAGCTTTTCGATGCCGGAATCGACGTGATGACTTCCGGCAATCACATTTTCGACAAGCAGGAGATAATTCCCTACATCAGAAAAAATCCGCGCCTGCTGCGCCCGGCAAATTACCCGGCTTCGACGCCCGGCAAAGGTCTTTTCGTCGGCGAGGTTCGCGGCTATAAAATAGCCGTTTTAAACATCTTAGGCAGAGTTTTTATGCCGCCGGTCGACGAGCCTTTCCGTACAGCTGAAGAATGCGTCAGGGCAATTCCCGAAGACGTAAAAGTGCGCATCGTCGATATGCACTGCGAGGCGACTTCGGAAAAATACGCGATGGGCTGGTTTCTGGACGGTCGGGTCTCGGTCGTCTACGGCTCGCACACGCACGTGCAGACCGCCGACGAAAGAATTCTGGACAAAGGCACGGCGTATATCACCGACGTCGGAATGACCGGCAGCTACGCGGGCTGTATCGGGATGAAAAAAGAAGACGTTTTGCAGCGTTTTATGCACATCCCGGCGCGCCGCGCCGAACACGCCGCAGGCGACGTCTGGATTTGCGCGCTGGTGGTCGAGATTGACGAAGAAACCGGCAAAGCCAAAAGAGTCGAGCGCCTGCGCCTAACACACGTCTCTTAAAAAGTGATAGGTGATAAGTGATAGGTGATAAGGAAAGCAATTAGCCGTTACGTTAGCAATTAGTGATTAGCTTTCAACTCTCAGCACTCAGCATTTTTTCTTCTTCCTTATCACTTATCGCCTATCACTTTTTCCGTGTCTTTTTCCAGTTCCCGGCGGATTTCTTCTTCCATTTTCAGGGCTTCGAGGGCGAGCGGAAGCTCGGCTGAACGGGCGGTCAGGCGTTTTAACGCGATTTCGGTGTCGGCGAAATTCGCGCCTCGGCGCGAGGCGGCTTCTATCATATGCAGGCGCGTCTCAGCTTCGATGCGCATCTGCTCGGCTTCCGTTTTGATTTCTTCGAGCTTCTTGTGGTCGTCTCCGAGCTGCTGCCGGAGAGAGTCGGCGTTCTGGCTTTTCAGATATTTCAATTTATTTTCGCGGCGTTTGACTAAAAGCAGCTCCTGTTTGGTCGTTTTCAGAATCCGCGCGGCGGTCAGGCGCGAAGCCAGCGTCTCGCGATAAGCGTCGGCGAGCAGGCGATTTTTATTATCGATTTCCTTGAGCGATTTTCTTTCGGCGCTCGTCAGTTCGTGTTTGAAAAAGTCGACTTCATTCGCCTTTATGCCGTCGACCGCGATGCGCTCGCGAATCTGATTGAGCCAGCGCGAGCGGTAGAAAAGCAAAATTCCCGAAATAATCAAGCCGATGAAGAAACCGATGAAAAGCGATATTACGGCGAGCGAAAGAAAGGTAATGCTGGACGCCGGGTCGACGCCGAAAAGAAAGAATAAAATGAGAAAAAACAGTGCCGGTAAAATCGCCAGCAAAACCGGCATCAGCCACGCGCCGAATTTCAGCGCCTTGTCTTTTGCCAAATCCCTCCGCGTGACCTCGTAATACGGCGACTCTAAACTATGCATTCGGCTTTTACTCTAACCTACTCTACAAACTTTATTCAAATATATCGCATCAAAAAACTTAACGGCTCGAAGATAATGTAATATTATTAGCTTGAGGAACTGAAAGCGCCTATGTCCAAAATAATTGCTCGATGCTTTTTCCTTGTTTTCATCTCGTTTCTGCTCGCTGCCGGATTTTCTTTTGCGCAGGAAACGCCGCAGCCGCGAACGCAGACCGAAAACGAAAATAACCGAAAAAGACAACAAAAAGTTCGCACCGTAACGATTCCGATTTCAATTTTTTCCGAAGAGGAACTGAAAAAACAGATTCCGCAGGAATTTATCGAAGCCGGAAACATCATCGTCAGGGAAGAAGGCGAGCAGCAGACGATTCTCTCGATTCGCAGCATCAGCGAAACACCGATGGCGCTGGCGATTCTCATCCAGGACGACGTTTCTTCGACCGTCAATCTCCAGCTCAGGCTGCTCGGCGATTTTATCAGGCGGCTGCCGAGAGGCTCGCGCGTGATGGTCGCGTATCTGCGCGCCGGTTCGATTCAGGTGCGGCAAAAATTTACGGACGATTTGGAAAAAGCGGCGAATTCGCTGCGGATTATCGCCAGCGTGCCTTCGGTCGCGCCCAGCAGTCCTTATCAAAGCGTCGAGGAAGCGTTGGGACGCTTTGACGCTCTGCCCGTCGGCAGGCGCGCGATTCTTTTGATTTCGGACGGCTTGGACGCTTCGCGCGGGTTGGATGATTCGTCACCGGCGGGCAGCCTCGACCTTTACCGCGCGATTACCAAAGCGCAGCGCAAAAGCGTGGCGATTTATTCGTTTTACGCTTCGGCGAGCCTGACCGAACGAGCCGCTACGACGCTGATTTTGAATGCGCAGGGCTCGCTGCAAAGGCTTTCGGAAGAAACCGGCGGGCGCGCATTTTTTCAGGGGCTGACGACGCCGGTCAATTACGAGCCTTTTTTCCGCGACGTCACCCTGGCTTTAAACCGCCAGTTCGTCCTGACTTACCTTTCGACGCATATGAAAAAAGGCTATTACAAGGTCGAGGTGACGAGCACCAACCCCGAAATCAAAATCGAGCATCCGAAGGGTTATTATTTCAGGTAAAGAAATCAGCCGCGAAAAAAAACGAAAAAGCACGAAAAAGAAATAAGAAAACAAGTCCGCAGATGAACACGGACTGACACAGATAAATCAATTTCTTTCTATCTTTGTTTACCTGCGTGCGTCTGCGCACTATTTCCCTTTCGTGTTTTTTTTCGTGATTTTTCGCGGCTAAATTTCTTTCGCAGCCAATTCTCTCAGCCGACTTTCAGTTTACAAACCGGGCAGACGCGCGCGTCTTCCTTAATCAAG
>JALZHR010000268.1 GCA_030860665.1 Acidobacteriota bacterium | reverse complement strand
CGCTTCGACTGCCAGTAGAAAGAAGTAGGGGAGAAAGGGAGTCTGGGAGTTGGGGAGAATGTTGAATATGCTCAAACATTCTTCCCAATTCCCCGACTCCTTTCTCCTTTTCTCATCTAATGACCGGAGTTTGAATGACTGATTGCAAATCGGCTTGATAAGCGCCGACGACGAAGCGCAGCGGGAGGCGTCTTTCATCGACCGAAAGCCAGATTTTAAGATTCAGGCGGTCAATCTGCGGATTTCCCGTCGTTATCGCCACGACCTGCGCCGGAAGTCTCCTGCCCTGAAATTCGATTATCTCAATCGTCGAGGGACGCAGTATCAGGACATAGGGTCTGTCTCCGACAAACAGCGCGACACGCGTATCGTTGACCGGATTCGTCGGATTTTTGCTCGCCATCAAGCTAAACGAGCGAATCGCGTAAGCCAGCGACAAAAGGCTGTGCGTGCCGACCGGCATTTCTATTCGGCTGCCGACATTATCCAGAGCGAAACCGCCGGACTGCTCGAATTGAACGACTTGATTATACGGGCTTAAAGCTCCGGTTAATCTCATCTCGATGTTCATCGGCGCGAGCGAAACCGGGTCGACCGTGGAGCGAATCACATCGCCGACGTTCAGAATTCCCCGCTGCTGCCCGCTCGCCGTAACCGTCGCCGTCAATAAGAGGCTGTCTCTTCCCACGCCGTCGCGTCCGGCAGACAGCTTGCGCTCTTTCGCCTGAAGCGTCACCGTCCCGATGTTCTGATTCTGCGACGTGACTCTGAAATTTAAAGTTTCGCCCAAATCAAAGGGCAATTCCTGCGGCAGCGGCTGGTTTTCGATATAAGGCGTCGCTACCGGCGTCGGGCGCGGAGTTTGAACGGGCAATGGAGTCGGCGTGGGCGGCGCTAAAACGGGCGTCGGCTCGACCTGCGCATCGACCGGCAGAATGGTCTGAACGCTGGCGAGCGCGGCGCGAAATTCTCCTTTCAGCGTTTTAAAGCGAATCAGCACCGGCAGGCGCGCCTCGTCATTGCTGAAATTGATTCGAAAATCGCGCAAGCCCGCCTCGTCCAGAAACGTGCTTTGAACCGTCGAAACGCTCGTCTCGAACTCGCCCGCGTCGGTTTTCACCTTTTCCGTTCCAATAGTCTGAAAAAGTGCGTTGTAAATCCGGTCGTTTTCCTGAAAGGAAACGCCGCCGGTGCCGTTTATGTTTCTGGCGTGATAAATCGCCGTCAGCAAATCGTGATAAGCGGTCGGATTTTCCACGAAATTTTTCGCCGTTTCCTTCGGCAGAATGCCTTCGTTAGAGACGATTCTGGTGTAAAGCGGCAAGCCCGTTTCGGCTGAAGCGTAGCTCTGACGAATCTCGTCGAGCAGATAAAAGGCGCTGACCAGATTAGTCGTTTTAAATTTTCCCTGCAATTCGACGGCGTCTCTGCCCGCGAGCTTTCCGCGCGAGACGACGAAGATTTCGGCGTAAGCCGCGTCGGTGATTTTTCCGAACGAGACGCTGTAGGAAAGACGCTCGCCGGTGCGAAACGGCGCAACTGTAGCAGCGGTGGCGGGAGATAAAGGTTTTGGGACTTCCTGGGCGAAGACGGCGAAAAAGCCTAAGACCGCAATGGCTAAACTTATAAACAGTGAGTTTCTCATCAAAAATTAACCGGGAAATTTTCGCTCACGATGTAATTTCCCTTCCGCCTTCCCTTCTACGTTCTTCTATTTCTCCCAAAACTCTTTCGACCGCTTCGACGCGATTCGCCGCCAGCAGAATCGGGCGACCGATGACCAGAAAGTCCGCGCCCGCCTGTATCGCTTCGCCTGCTGTCATTACACGCTTCTGGTCGTCGGAAGTTCCAACTTCGGAATTCCCGCCCGGCGATTGGCGAATGCCCGGCGTCACGATTAAAAAATCGTCGCCCAGATTTTCTCGAATCAGGCGCGTTTCCGGCGGCGCGGCGACCACGCCGTCCAAACCACATTTTGCCGTAAGTTTCGCTAATCTCAAAACTTGCGCGCCGGTTTCCGCCCGGATTCCGACTTCGCTCAGAGTTTTTTCATCCGAGCTGGTCAAAACCGTGACGCCGATAATTTTCGGCTGCCGCAGAGCTTCCCGCTCGCAAACTTCCCTGACCGCTTCGACCGTTCGCGCCAGCATTTCGCCGCCGCCGACGGCGTGGACGTTAAACATCCAGACGCCGAGCCGCGCGACTTCGACCGCCGCTTTCGCGACCGTGTTCGGAATGTCGTGAAACTTGACGTCGAGAAAGACACTTTCGCCGCCCGCGACGATTTCCCGAACGAATGATGCGCCCGCCGCCGTAAATAGTTGCAAGCCGATTTTAAACGCGCCGACCTCGCCGCGCAGCTCGTCGATAATTTCCCGCGCTCGGTCGGCTGTTTCCACATCGAGCGCGACGATTATTTTTTCTTTATCGGATTTCATCAATCTTTAGTCGCTGGTCGCAACGGCTCGAAAGCCTTTGTTTCGCCAGATATAGCTTCTGCCCGCTTTTTCCCAGATGTAGGAAAAAATCGCGTCGCGGCGGTAGCGAAACGATTTCTGTTTTTCGTAATCGAAGCCTTTCGAGCCTTTTTTCACCCTCATCAGGCAATCGTCGCCTTCGAGCGTAAAATACCCGTAACCGCGCGCCGTCTTTAAAAAAGCGACGATTAAATTCGGCGCGGGCGCGCCGGACGGCGAACCGGCTTTGTTTTTTCTCGCCAGCAGCACGGCGTAATCTTTTTTCCCGTCGCCGTTCCAGTCGCCGCCGATTAAGTTCGGCTGTTCAAACGGTCGTTTTTTTAAATAAAAACTTTTTATGTCAGCCGGAGCTTCGGCTAAAGTCCAGCCGCGAAACTTTTCGGCTAAAATTTTCCGGCAGTCTTTCGGCAGCTTGATTGATTGGGCTTGAGCGATGAAAACGAATCCGATTGATAAGAGAAAGGATAAAAAAATCAGTCTTTTCATTTTACGTCGCGGCGGCAAAATCTAGCCGATTATTTTATAAATTTCTTCCCGAAACAGTTTCGTCAAACGGCGCGCGCCGCTGGTCAGCCAATGTTTTTCAGTCGTTTTCAGCCGCGCGAACGGCAGCGCGATGCGCGGGTCTGCGTCTTTTTTTCGTTTCAGAAACGCGAGACATTCCGCGCCCGCGTCTTTCGCCTGCAAAGCGCGCTCAAGCGCCTCGCCCGCTTTCGCTTCCTCGCCCGAAAGATTGAAAATCACGCTCAGCATAAACCACGCGTCCGAGAAATTCGCGTCCGCCTCGACGGCTTTTTCCAGATGCTTTCGCGCCGCTTCATAGCTTTCGAGCTGGAAATACGCGCAAGCCGCGAGATAGTGCATTTCCGGCAGATCGCGCAGCTTCAGGGCTTCGTTGAAAGCCGCCAAACATTCCATCCATTTTTCTTCCGCCGCCGCCAGAAATCCCCACGCGTAGTTTGCGCAAAAAGCCGTTTCGGGCTTGTTCGAGATAGCACTCAGAAACTTGCGGGCATTTTCCGCGTCGCCTTCGTCGGCGTAAATCACGCCCGAAAGCAGCAGAATTTTCGTTTCCTGCGGCGCAAGCTCGCGCGCCTTTTCCAGATATTTTTTCGCCGCGTCGAATTTATCGGCGCGATACAGGCTTTCAGCGACGAAGACCAGCAGCGGAACGTTTTCGGGCGAAATCTGCGCGGCGCGCTCCAGCGTGCGAAAGCCCTGTTTTTCCTCGCCTTCGTTTAAAAATTTGATTCCTTCCCGGACGAGATGCGCGAAAAGGTCGGCGTTCGGCTGTTCGTGATTGAGCAGGATATTTTTAAAAATCCGCTCGCGGCGCGTTTCCGGCGTTTCCCTGCTCGCGTCTTCGTTCTCCAGACGCTCGCGCAGCTTTTGCGTCAGGGCGTCTTTTTCGGATATTCCGAGCGAGTTCAGCGATTCAATCAGTGTTTCCAGCAGAAAATGGTCGACCTGCGTCGTCTTTGCCTGCCGGAGCATTAAATCCAGCGCCATCGAAAGCCGCTCGGCGATTTGTCCGAGCCGGAGCTCGAGCAGAGAGACACGCTCCAGCAGATGGTCTTCGTAATAAGACGGCGCGAGCGTTTCCTCGTGCCGCACCGAAGGCGGAATGACGACCAGCATCAAACGCGTGCCGCAGCGATGACAGACGACATCGCCCGGCTGATTTGCCGCGCGGCATTTCTGACAATAATGAGAGATTTTTTCCACTTCGTTTTTTATTTTAAACTTCACGGCTCAAACGCGCCAATAAAATCAGCCTGAGCGTAATCTTCAAAAAGATTTATCCGCAGCACGGACGGCGCGAACGTATAAATCTGTTTGGAGCCGACGCTTAAAAAATATTCTCGTCCGGCTGCCAATCCGGTGAAACGGTAGTAGCCGAAAGGATTTGTCCGGGCGATTCTGACGACGCCTGTCGAATCGGATAAGGTAATCCGGGCATTGGCGATGCCGCGTCCGGAAGTATTGACCACGCGTCCGCTGATTGAAGCCGTGACCGTGACCTCGACATCGCCTTTAAAACGAGCGGCAGCCATCAACCAGTTCGATTCGCCGACGGCGACGACTCTGCCGAAACGGTCAATCGCGACGGCATTTAAAGTTTCGAGCCCGGAATTAAAATCGGCGAAGACGACGCCGTTCGTTCCCCAGGCTGGGTCGGGCGAGCCGTTCGGGTTATATCTGGCGACGGCGAAATTGTTGCCGCCGGTCGTCGCGCCGTAGTGAATGCCGGCGGCGATTATTTTTCCGTCCGGCTGCAAGCGAATCGAATATATATTGTCCTCGCCGGGTCCGAAATTGCTCGTCACGATTCCGTCGCCGTCAAAGCTCGCGTCCGGAGAGCCGTCCGCGTTATAACGCGTCAGGGCAAAACCGGTGTCGCCGGAAAAATTCAGCAAATATACGCCGCCCGCGACAATTTTATTATCGCTTTGAACCGCCAGCGAATAAAGGTTGCTGCCTTGCGTTTCCACGGGCGTGACGACCACGCCGTTATTGCCGAAGCTCGTATCGACGCTTCCGTTCGGGCTGAACCTGAGCAGCGTGAAATCGGCTTGACCGTTATTGTAGCTGTATCCGCCGAGAACGATGTTCCCGTTTAAATCCAGCGCCGCCGCGTTGACTACATTATTATTGCTGCCGATTTTTTTAAAGGCTATCCCGTCGCCGTCAAACGTCGTGTCGAGCGAGCCGTCCGCGTTATAACGAACGACTAAAAAGGCGCTTTCGCCGGAATTGTATTTGTAAATGCCGGCGACCGCAATTTTCCCGTCCGGCTGAATCAGGACGGAAACAGCGAGGTGATTTCCGGCGGCGACATCCGTCGTAATAATCCCGTCGCCGTCAAATGCAGTATCCAGGCTGCCGTTTACGTTATACCTGACGACCGTGAAAAAATAACGGTCGGCGGCGTTGACGCTGTACCCGGCGGCGACGGTCTTTCCGTCAGGCTGAATTGCGATTGCCCTTGCGTGACTGCGCCCTGCGCCGATTTCGGTGACGACTCTGTCGCCGCTGCCGAACGAAGCGTCGAAACTGCCGCTTTCGTTCAATCTGACGACCGTAAAATGCGGAATCCTCATCCGGTCGTAGGAATAACCCGCGACCGTTATTTTGTTGTCGGCAGTTATCGCAACCGCTTCCGCGGCAGACCTTTCATTTGCCACGTCCGTTTTGACGACGCCGCCGACGCCGAATTGCGCGTCTGGGCTGCCGTCGGCGTTATACCGGATTATTGCCACGTCCATATTTCCCGGCGCGGAGGTGTTTCCGGCGAGAACGATTTTTCCGTCCGGCTGAACGTTTACCGAATGCGCTTCGTCAGTAGTTGCACCGAGATTCGTCACGACGATGCCGTCGCCGTCGAAA
>JALZHR010000263.1 GCA_030860665.1 Acidobacteriota bacterium | reverse complement strand
CGATTGCCTCGTGCGCCCGCGCCGCCTGTTCCAGCGGAAATTCCGTCACCTGTATTTGCAGGCGTCCGGCGCGAATATGCTCGAGCAGCTCTCTCGTAAAAGCGATGCGGTTCTCGACTGTCTCGTTTCTCAGCCAGTAGCCGCGCACGATGTGATTTTTCTGCATCAGGCTCAAAGCCGAAATCTGAAAATCCTCGCCGCTCGCCGAGCCGTAAATCCACATCGTGCCGTTCGTCGCCAGCACTTTCAGATTTTGCCCGACGACTTCGCCGCCGACCATCTCGATAATCCAGTCCGCGCCTTCGCCGCCGGTCGCGCGCAGGACTTCGTCCGTCCAATCGTCTTCGGTGTAATTTATCGCCGCATCCGCGCCGAGCTTCGTCACCAGCTCGAGTTTCTGCTCGTTTGAAGCGGTGCCGATAACCTTCAATCCTTTATGTTTGGCGAGCTGCACGAGCAGAGTGCCGACGCCGCCCGCCGCCGCGTGGACGAGAATCGTCTGCCCGGCTCTGGTTTCGTTCAAAAGTCCGAGCGCCGTCAAGCCCTGAACCAGAAGCGCGGTCGCTTCGCCGTAGCCCAATTCGTCGGGAATCGGAATCACGGTCGCCGCTTCCGCCGTGACATATTCGGCGTAGCCGCCGCCCGAAAGCCAGGTTAAAACGCGTTGCCCCGGTTTCACGTTCGACACGCCCGCTCCGATTTCCTCAATCGTTCCGGCGGCTTCAAAGCCGAGCGTAAAGGGCAGCTCCGGGCGCGTCAGATAATTTCCCGAGCGCATCATCGTGTCGGCGTAATTAATGCCCGCCGCCGCAACCTTAATCAAAACCTCGCCCGCTTTCGGCTGCGGTCTTTCTATTTCGTCAAGCGTCAACTTTTCCGTTCCGCCAAATTCGTGAATCCTGATTGCTTTCATATTTTTTAAAGGTGAAAAGTGAAAAAGTGAAAAAGTGAAAAAGTTTAAGAACGAGAAATAACGATTGCTTTTTCACTTTTATCCTTTCTCACTTTTTCACATAATATTTCTCCGTTTTATCCTCGTTTTGCCAAACATCGGCGATGATTTCATACGAGCGCAGGCGAGCCGCGTGGTCGTAAATCATCGCGTTTATCATCAGCTCGTCGGCGTTCGTTTCCGCTAAAAGCTTTTCCATTTTCTCTTTGACGGTCGCCGCGCCGCCGATGACCGAGCCGCCGAGCTTCGATTCGACCGCCGCTTTTTCCGGCGGCGTCCAAATCTCGTCCATATTTTCGACCGGCGGCTGAAGCCGCCCGGGCTTGCCGCGAATCAAATTCAGAAACGACTGGAACTGCGACGTCGCCAGCCGCCACGCTTCGGCGTCCGAATCGGCGGCGACGGCGTTTATCGCCAGCATCGCATAGGGCTTTTCCAGCTCGTCCGAAGGCTGGAACGAGCGGCGATAAAGCTCCAGCGCGGGCAGCGTGTATTCCGGCGAAAAATGCCCGGCGAAGGCGAACGGCAAGCCCAGTTCTCCAGCCAGCCGCGCGCTGAAGCCGCTCGAACCGAGCAGCCAGACCGGAATATTCAAGCCCGCGCCCGGCACGGCGCGGACTCTTTGACCCGCGACCGGCTCGCGCAGGAAAAATCTGAGTTCTTCCAGCAGCTCGGGAAAATCGTCGCCGCTCGTGTGCAGCGTGCGGCGCAGCGCGAGCGCCGTCGGCTGGTCGCTGCCGGGCGCGCGTCCCAAGCCCAAATCAATCCTGCCCGGATAAAGCGATTCGAGCGTGCCGAACTGCTCGGCGATGACCAGCGGCGCGTGATTCGGCAGCATAATTCCGCCCGCGCCGACGCGAATCGTCGACGTTCCGCCCGCCACGTAACCGATGACGACCGAGGTCGCCGCGCTGGCAATGCCCGTCATATTGTGATGTTCAGCCAGCCAGAAACGCTTGTAGCCGAGCCGCTCGACGTGCCGCGCCAGCGAAAGCGAATTGCGCAAAGCCTCGCCGACCGTGCCGCCTTCCGCAATCGGCGCTAAATCCAAAACCGAAATCGGAATTTTTGAAAAACCGCTCATAATTCACCTTCGGGAAATGCGGAATGTGGAATCTATCGTCCTCATTCCGCTTCAAAAGTTTAAAAGCGTGAAACCGTGAATCGTGTTTGAACGCGTAATTAATTCGCTTTTCATAACTTACTTCAATACAGCCCTTCGCTTATTTTTATAATTTCGCTTCGATTTCCGCGATTTCCTCGTCGGAAAGCCGGAAATCGCCCGCGCCGATAATGCCGTCGATTTGTTTCGGATTGCGCGCGCCGACGATTGCGCCCGTCACGGCTTCGTGCCGCAAAGTCCACGCGATGGCGACCTCGCCCGCCGTCAAGCCGTGGCGCGCTCCGATTTCGCCGAGCAAATCAGCCAGCGCGAGATTCCGCGACAAATTCGGCTCGTTGAATTCCTTATTGTTTCTGCGCCAGTCGTCCGGCGGCATATTCGCGATGCGCTCGCGCGTCATTTTTCCGGTCAAAAGCCCCGACTGCATCGGCGAATAAACAATCACGCCGATATTGCTGCGCTTCGCATACGGCAAAATTTCGTCCTCGATTCCGCGCCTGAGCATCGAATACGGCGGCTGAAGGCTCGTCACGGGCGCGATTTTGCCGATGCGTTCGAGCTGCTCGACGTTGAAATTCGAGACGCCGATTTCGCGTACTTTTCCTTCGTCCTTCAGTTCTTTCAGCGTCTGCCAGCCTTCTTCGATGTCGGGGGCATCGCCGTCAGGCGACCACGTCGCCCAGTGAATCTGATAAAGGTCAATCGTTTCGCCGTCGAGCCTTTTCAGGCTGTCTTCGACTTCGCGCCGAATCGAATCGGCTTTCAGATTGTGGGAAACTTCGCGGTTTTCGTTCCAAATCAGGCTGCATTTCGTAAAAACATACGGTCGGTTTGCCGAGCCGATATTTTTCAGCGCGCGCCCGACGACTTCTTCCGAGCGTCCGAGACCGTAAACCGCCGCCGTGTCAATCCAGTTGATGCCCGACGCGACGGCGTGTTCAATCGCCGCAATCGAATCGGCGTCTTCCTGCGCGCCCCAGCCGAAAACCCAGTCGCCGCCGCCAATCGCCCACGCGCCGAAGCCGATAGGCGTAATTTCCAAATCGGAATTTCCCAATGTTCGTTTTTCCATAATCCCCTTTTTTCAAATCGACCGGCGAGGTAAATCGAATCGCTCGCTTTCGTGCCGCAAGGCATTTTCGCCGTTAAATTTTCCCCGTCCTTTAAAATCTATTTTTTACCAGTTTCCTTAACCGATTGTTCAATCAATTGCCGCAAAACGTTTTCGTCAACGTCGGTCAGGCGCTTGATATACAGGCAGCCTTTTCCGGTTTTGTGTTTGCCGAGGCGCGACAGCAAATCTTCGTTCCACTCGGCGCCGTTCGACAGGTAAAGCGTGATGTTCGCCTTGCGCGGCGATAGCCCGATAACCATCCAGTCAAGCTCGCGCCCGGAATCGTATTTCAGGCGTTGGCTGCCGAAACCGACGATGCTCTCGCCCCACATTTTCGGCTTTTCGCCCGTCGCTTTTTCCATCAATTCGGCGATTCGCAGCGAATCGCGCCGCGCGTTCTCGTCGGCAATTCCGCTAAAAAATTCTTCGACGCTCGCTTCCGTCTGTTTCGTTTTCAGCTCAGCCATAACTTTCTCCGCTAAAGATTTCTCCGGCTTTCACTTTTGCCTTTTGCCTTACTCGGTTTCTTTTCGGATAACCATCAAGCCGTCGCGGACGGCGAATAAAATGTTGCTGACTCTTTCGTCAGCCTGAATTTTCCGGCTGAATTCGTGGAGCGCGATTGTGCTTTCGTCGTCGTTCGTTTCCGTGTCCAGAACTCTTCCGCTCCACAAAACGTTGTCGGCGAGAACGATTCCGCCCGCGCGCAGCTTAGGGAAAATTAAATCGTAATAGTTGGAATAATTAGCTTTATCGGCGTCGATAAAAACCAGGTCGAAAGTCTCGTCGAGCGCCGGAATAATTCCCAGAGCGTTTCCGAGACGCGGCTCGATTCGGTCGTTGTATTCCGAGCGCACCCAGAAGCTTCTGGCAATCACGCTGGTTTCCTCATCGACATCGAGCGTGATGATTTTTCCGTCTTCCGCGCGCAAACCTTCGGCGAGACACAGCGCCGAATAGCCCATATAAGTTCCGATTTCCAGAACGCGGCGCGGCGCGAGCATTTTGCTGAACATCGCCAGCAGCCGACCCTGATAAAAACCGGAAAGCATAGCCTTATCGCTGCGCTCGCCGAAGGTTTTTTCGCGCAGCTCGCGCAGCAGCGGGCTTTCGTCCGAAGTGAATCTTTCCGCGTAATCCTGTATTTCCGGTTGAATCATAATTTTACTTTTTAAAGTTCCGGCGCGATTTTCTCCGAGGCTTCCGCCGAAGTCATCACCGGAAAAACTTCAAACTCGACAATATCGCTCCAGTTCGCAATCCATTCGTCCAATAAATTCCGGTCGTCCGTTTCCATCAGTTGAAAACACGTCTCAAAATTCTCGTCAACCCAGCTCGAAACGTAATTCAGTCCTGCCGGAGCGAGCCTGCCTTGGTCGCGAAAACGGCGATAAACCCGCGCGGCGTTCTTGTCCCTAAACCTTTCGACGACCATAAAAAGCATATTAAAAACGCACGACGACTTTGCCGAAATGCACGCCGCTTTCCAGATATTTCAACGCCTCGCGTGCTTCTTCAAAACCGAAAGTCCTGTCGATTACGGGCTTTATTCCGTGCGTTTCGATAAAGCGGTTCATTTCTTCAAACATCCTTCGCGAGCCGGTTTCGATGCCGTAAAGATTGACGTTTTTGTTGACGAACTGAAAAGTGTCGATTTTTCCGCTCAAGCCCGCAATCAAACCGATAAAGCTAATCGAGCCGCTGACTTTCACCGCGTTTAGTGACCGATTCAGGTTTTCGCCGCCGACGACCTCAATCACGTGGTCGACGCCTTTTCCGCCCGTCAATTTCAGCGCTTCGGCGTCCCAATCGGGAAAAGTTCTGTAATTGATTGTCGTCCACGCGCCCAATTCGTTTTTCGCTCTTTCGAGTTTCTCGTCGCTGCTGGAAGTCACAACCGGCAAAGCGCCGAGCGCGCGGGCAAATTGCAAGGCGAAAAGGGAAACGCCGCCCGTGCCCTGAATCAAAACCGTCTCGCCGCTTTTTACGCCGCTCCGACGAATCGCGTGCCACGCCGTTAACGCGGCGACGGGCAAAGTCGAAGCC
>JALZHR010000255.1 GCA_030860665.1 Acidobacteriota bacterium | reverse complement strand
GGTCTGCGCCGCCCGCCGTTTTCAGCCATTCGACGGCGAAAGCCAAATCCTTCACCGAATCTTCGCGTTTTTCCACGTCGTCCAGATGCGTGAAGGTTTTGCCGTAGCCGGTCGAGCCGCGCACGTTCGTCGCCAGAATCGCGTAGCCGCGCGAGAGAAAATACTGGTAAAGCGGGTTAAAGCCCGGTCGCTCCTGTCCTTCCGGTCCGCCGTGAACGCTGACGATAACAGGCAGCGTCGGCAAACCTATTTTCTTTTGCTTTTCGCCATTTTTTGTTTTTCCTACCTGACCGATAAACATAAATCCGTGCTTGTCAATCGGTTTGTAATACCAGGCGGGAATCTCGCGCCCGTCGAAGGTCTTGTATTTAATCAATTGCGGCTCGACGAAAGATTCCTGCGCGATTCCGGCGCGGTCGCTGCGGGTGATTTGCGCCGTTTTTTTCGACTTCAAATCGTAAAGCCAGATGTCGGTGTTGTATTTCGCGGCGGAAAAGGTAAACGCCAGCTTCGTGCCGTCGCCGGAAAACGCCAGCCCGCCGACGATGCCCTGCGCGGGCAGTTTGACGGTTTCGTTTTTGGAATTGAGATTGGAAACGAGCGGTTTGCCGCCGGTTTGGATTCTTCTTAAATTAAGCTCGCTGAAGCCTTCGCGGTTGACGGTGTAAGCCAGCAGGTCGCCGCGCGGCGAGATTTCGATGCTTTCCGTGTCCCACGCGGCGTTCTTGTCGACGTAGGACATTTTGTTTTCGCCGCCCGCGCGCAGGTTGTTGATTTGCGCCAGCGACGCAAACTCGCGGTCGCTGTTTGCCGATAAAATAATCGAATCGCCGCCGGGCAGAAATTCGACGTCGCCGAACTGGCTGGCGTCCGTGTGCGGCGTCAGCAGCGTTTCCTTTTTCGTCCGCACGTCAATCAGATACAGATTATTGTCGAGGCTCAATTCCGTGCCGCTGCGCGAGATGATAACGAATCTGCCGTCGTCCGAAGCGGCGGCGAAATTGTTGCTGCCGTTTTGCTGAAAGACGAGTTCTTCCTTGCCGGTCGCGACTTCCATCGAATAAACGTCGAAAAAATTCCGGTCGCGCTTGTTCGAGGCGTAGTAAATCAGCCTGCCGTCCTTGGACCAGTCGCCGAAATTATGACGCACCTTCGGATTATTGGTCAGCTCTTTAATCTGCGAGCCGTCGTTCGACATCAGGAAAAACTGCGTGTTTTCGTCGCCGCCGCGCGCTTTGCCGAAAACCAGACCGTTTCCGGCGGGCGACCAGCGCACAAAACCGACGTTGTCCTCATAATTCGTGATTTGCTTCGCCGCGCCGCCCGGTGATAAATCCATCATCCAGATTTGCGACGTTCCGGTGACGTTCGTCAGGTAAGCCATTCGCCTGCCGTCCGGCGAGAGAGCGGGCGACGAAGCCGAGCGAATATTCAAATATTGCTGAATCGTGTAATTCTGCGCCGCCGCCGAAAGACAAAATGCGCCCAAAACAACCAGCGCCAGGAAAAGTTTTCTCATCTGTTTCTCCTCAAAACAAAAACGGGTAGTGGATTTTTATTCATTATCCACTATCCGCTCCGATTTGGAAAAGGCAGGGTTAGAAAGTGCTGAGTGCTAAGTGCTGAGTGCTAAGTCCAAAATGTGAACTCAGCACTCAGCACTTAGCACTCAGCACTTACGCACTATTTGTGTTTCAGCAGAAAAGCCCGGATGTGGTCGCGCATTTCGGGCGTGATGTCGTGTTTGACGTTCGGGTAAAGGCGAAATTCGGCGTTCAGGCGGGCTTGCTCGTAGAGCGTTTTGGAAATCGCCCAGCGCTCGACGGGCGTTTTGCCGAAAAGCTCGAAAATCAGGTTTTTGTCTTCCTCTTCGTAAGAATCGCCGAAGACGACCGAGTCGTTGTCGTCCTGGTCGCCGAGAAAGATAAAAAGCGGAACCTTCCGGAGATTTTTCCAATCCGGCTCGTCGCCCGCGACGATTTTAAAATCGCCCGTGCCGATCGGATAACGCAGAGTTTTTCCCTTGTAAGACGCGACGGGCGCGATTGCCCAGCCGCCGGGCGAGCCGATTGCCGCCGCTTTGACGCGCTTCGGGTGCAGAAACGTGAAGCGGTTGGCGAACATTCCCGAAGCCGAAAAGCCGTTCAGCAGAACGCGCCTATCGAATTTCAGTTTCTCTTTCGCCGAGAGATGCGCCCGCGCGTCGTCAATCATCGCCACGAGCTGCAAATCGAAACGGCGATATTCCTTTTTCCGGGTGATTAAGGAATCGCGGTCAAGCGCGTGCGTGTAAATCCGCCAGTCGGTTTTCGGGCGCGGAAAAACCGGCACGAGCAGCGCGACTTTCAGAAACGACGCGACCGCGCCGCTCATCCCCAATCTTTTTTTCACGTTCGCTTCGTGCGTTTCCAGCGCGTCGTCGACCGCGCCCGTGTTGTTCGGCAAAACGAGAATCGTCTGCCTCTGCTTTCGAGCCGCCGCCTCGCGCAGCTCCGGCGGAACGTACAGATAATACGGGTATGCAAACCCCTTTCCGGGCTTCGCCTCAATCCTAATCAACTGCGCCGAAACGTCATTAATCGCGGCATTCGTCTGCTGCTGCGGCTGTGGCTGCTGCGCGAAACAGACGACTGCCGGAAGTAAAAGAAACGATAAAATATAAACGGCTTTCTTCATAACAATTTCTTTTACGACGCCGGAAAGCGCGTGTTCCAAAAGTTTTATTAAAAATAAAACGGGCGAATAAACGAATCGATGAATCTTCGTCCGCCCGTTTCCGCTTTCGGACTGCCCTGAGATTTTATAAGCTGATTTTTCGGTTTTCGCCGCCCTCGGCTCGTTCGCCCGTCGCCAGCGCTTTGACGAATCCGGCAATCTGCACAATCGTCGAAGACGGCGAATCCCAATATTCGGCTTCCTCTACCGCCACTCTCAGCAACACCAAATCCGGCGAATCCTTGCCTTCGGGAAACCACGCCTTGAGAATGTCGTTCCAATATTCGTCAATCTTCGCCCGGTCGCGGACGATTTCCGCCGTGCCGGAAACCGAAACATAAGTGTTCGACTCGGGCGCGGAGTAAGCCGCATTAACGCGATTGTCTTTCTCTATTTCTTCCGTCTTATGCGCTTTTGAACTGGTAAAGAACCATAAATCGCCGTCAAACTCGAAATTCTGCGTCTGCATCGGGCGCGAGCGCAAAACGCCGCCGTCATTAGTCGTGAGCATCGCCACTTTAATGCCTTTGATTAAATCGTTTAGCTTTTGAACGGATTCCCGTTTTTTATTTTCCATTTTCCTTCCCTTTTTCGATAGTAATTTATGATTTAACTTTACCTTTTTACGAGCGCTGTTTTCAAACGCCGTATTCGCGCAGGCGCTCGAGAAAGGCTTGCGCGTGAGGGGTTTGGAAGCGGTATTCAATCGTGCCCGACCAGTCGGCGTGAAAGAGCGAGGCGTCGAAGGTGACGAGCAGGGCGGTTTCGGCTTCGAGCGAGAATTCGAGGCGGCGAAAGCGCGGGTCGGCGAGCGGGACGTCGATGATTTGGTTTGAATAGGCGAAGGCGAGCAGGCGCGTTTTCGTCAGGGCGATGGAAGCCGTGTACCATTGGCGTTTCCAGTTCGAGCGTCTGCCGGGCGAGCGGAAATTTCGATACGTGACCGAGCCTTTGATGCCTTCGTCCGACAGCAGAACGCCTTCGCTTTCGAGCGCGACGCGTGCCCCGGCGGGAATTTTCCCGACGCCGAAAAGGCGATAAAGAAGCGTTTTTTTCATTTTTTCGCGTTAACCGGAAAATTACGGGTTGCCGGAACTGCCGCCGGATTTCAGATTGCGCAGCCAATCGTCGGCGTCTGCGGTTTTTCTCTTAATGACGACGAAACGATTTGTGCGATTGGCTAAAATAATAGTTTCGTCGCTGGTGTCGTCGCCGGCGTAAAACACCAAATCCGTTTTCCCGTCCTTATCGACGTCGCCTGCCGAACTCAGAACATAAACCCAGTAAACGGATTCGTCCGTCCCGTAATTATATTTGAAGAACGCGGGAATCCGCAGACCTTTCGAGGTCGTCAGGTCGAATGCTATCCAATGCTTTACGTCGGATTTTCCCGGTCTTTTTCCTTTGACGCGGCGCGGCGTCGTTTTAAAGGTGCGCGGCTGGATGGTGTCGGGCTGGCGGTCGCCGTCAACGTCGATTTTTATCGGCGAAAGGTCGTCAAATCCCCGCTTGTCCGCGTCGTTGATATCCTGCGCGCGGGCGACGGCGACAGCCGCCGTCAAAATTAAACATATTATAAAAATCGTCCGCTTCATATAGTTTTCTCCTCGTCGCCACCGGAACTGGATAAAATCAAGACGTTCTCGGACAAATTTAATTCATATTTAAAAATGCGTCGAGACGAAGCCCCGGAGAAGGAACGACAATCCGCCGATTCAGATTGAATTAGCTCAAACGCCTGAACTAATTCAATCATTCGTAATTCGTAATTCGTAATTCGTAATTTAAGACGTGTGGTCGTGGACGATTTTCCAGCCGTCGCGGAATTTGCGGAAAATCAGCGTAAAGCGTCCCTGGCTGTCTTTCGGCTCGTGCGCGACCTTCCAGCGTCCGACGACGACCGCCGAATCTTTCGACAAAACCGTGATTTCCAGCTCGGAAAACGTCAAAACGCCCATTTTCTCTCGCGTGTTGTAGCTTTTCTTGTAATTGTCGGTGACGGTCTGCCAGCCGCGCCGGACGTTGTCGCCCGAAACGAAAACCAGGTTTTCCGATTTCCAGTAGCCCTGCATAAAGCCGTCGACCGAGCCTTCGTTCCACGCTTTAGTCTGCGCGTCCATCACGGCGCGGATTTCGTTCTTGATTTTCTCGTCGCGATTCTGCTGCGCGAAAACACCCGTCGTCGTCGCCAGAAAAAATACGATTGAAAGCAGAAAAAGATAGTTTTTCATAACGCTAATAATCTAACTCAAATCGCCGGATTAGGAAATTAGGGAAATCAGGGAAATAGGAAATCAGGGAAAATAGGAAATTAGGAAATTAGGGAAATAGAAATTTACTCCCTTAATTTCCTTAATTTCCCTGATTTCCCTAATTCTTCCGGCGTCTGTAAATAATAATTATTTGTGATTTTGGCGTCGATTACAGTATTATTTATCAGTAGCCCACTTGACGAAATTTGCATTGGTGTAGCGAGTAAAAACAGGAATTGACGGCACAACATAATGGCATTGGGGTCGGTGAGCGAGGGAAGCTTAGACGATAAAATTTTTGAAGCGGTTTCGACGGGCATCGTCTGTTTCGACGGCGGCGGCGGCGGCGGTGACGGCGAAAATCTGCGGATTCTTCGCTGTAACCGCACGGGCGCGCGGGCAATCGGCGCGGCTGCTGCGGGCGCTGACGGCGTCACGGGAAAATTCTTTGATGAAGTCGTCAAAGCTGACTTCGACGGCTTGAAAGTCGCTTTCCGAAAGGTTCTGGAAGATAAAACGCCGCTCACTTTCTGGGGCTGTCCGCTGACGGACGCCGAAACGGGCGAAAAAACATTCTGGGATTATACGGTCAGCGTGATCGAAGACGGGATTCTGCTGCTGTCGGCTGTCGAAGTCACAGACCGCATCGAGGGCGAGCGCAGCCTGCAATCGGCTGTTGAGGACGCGCGCCAGTCAGCCAGCCGGCTGCAATCGGTCGTGGCGCAGATGTCCGACGGCGTGATTGTTTTCGACGCTTCCGGCGAACCCATTAAAATCAATCAAGCCGCCCGCGATTTGCTCGGCGAAGCCGCTTCCATCTTCCAGCCCAAACAGAAAAAAACGAAAAGAAAAACGCCGCTCATCACGCGGCTCGACGGAAAGACTTTCCCGCCCGGAAAATATCCGTGGCAGATGGCATACGCCAAAGGCAGGGAAAGCGTCAACGTCGAGATGCGCGTCCGCCGCCGCGCCGACAGCGAAGCGATTATCTGCATCAACGCCGCGCCGCTGCGCGACCGTGACGACAACGTCTCCGGCGCGGTCGTAGTCCTGCACGACGTAACCGAAAACCGCAAGCTGATTGACGAGCTGCGCGAGGCGAACCGGCGGCTGGAAGAATACAACCGTCTGAAAGCCGAATTCGTCGCCAATATGTCGCACGAACTCAGAACGCCGCTGACGGCGATTATCGGTTTCGCGCAGTTGATGCAGATGAAAACGCGAAAAGGCGATTTTTCGCCGGAAACCGTCACCGACGGCTTGGAGCGAATCTTGCGCAACGGGCGTCACCTGCTCAGCCTGATTGACGAGGTGCTGGATTTATCGAAAATCGAAGCCGGACGCCTAACGCTGCACCTCGAACACTTCGACATTCCCGAGATGGTCGAAAAGACTTTCGGCAATCTGGAAGCTCTGGCGCTCGGCAAAAATCTGAAATACAGCCTGAAGATTTCCGGCGATTTCCCGTTCGCCTACGGCGACCCAGCGCGCATCCGGCAGATTTTGCTCAACCTAATCTCGAACGCCATCAAATTTACCGATTCCGGCTCAATCGATGTCGAGCTGCGCAGCGAGGACAGGCAAAAATGGCAGGTCGTCGTCCGCGACACGGGCATCGGCATCAAGGCGGAAAATCTCGACAAGGTCTTCGAGCGTTTCCGGCAGGTCGACGGCTCATACACTCGAACGGTCGGCGGCTTCGGTCTCGGTCTGGCGATTTCGCAGCAGCTCGCCAACCTGCTCGGCGGCGCGATAACGGTCGAATCCAGCTACAAAAAAGGCTCAACCTTCACGCTGACCCTGCCGTTTGAAGTGCCGCAGGCGCAGAAAACTCTGATTGCGGTTTCCGCGCACCAGCAGCAGTCTTCACACTCGCAGCCGCGACGAGAAGAGCCGCTTTCGGTTGCGCCCGGCGCGCGAAGCGAGGAAGAAAAAGATAAAGCCGCCGGGCTTGGCATTGCCGCGGCGGCGGACGGCGAAAAACCGGTGGTGCTGGTCATCGACGATATTCCCGATTCGACGCGCCTTTTGACCGAGACGCTGGAAAACGCCGGTTATCGCGTCAGCGTGGCGCATTCCGGCTCGGAAGGCATTCTGCTGGCGCGCGAGCTTCATCCGGTCGCCGTCACGCTCGACGTGATGATGCCCGGAATGGACGGCTGGCGCGTGCTGCAGGCGATGAAAACCGATTCGCAGCTGGCTCAGATTCCGGTCGTCGTCGTTTCGATTGTGGACAACAAGCCGCTCGGGTACCGGCTCGGCGCGAGCGGCTATCTGGTCAAGCCGGTCGAGCCGGGCAACCTCTTAAACACGCTGAACGCGGTGATGACCGCGCCGGGCGAAAAGACGGCGAACGAATATATTCTGGTCGTCGACGACGAATACGGCGTGCGCGAGCTGCTGATTTCGGCGCTCAAACAGGGCGGCTTTAAAACGCGCAGCGCGGCGAGCGGCGAGCTTGCCTTTTCGATGGCGGTCAAGCGCCCGCCGTTGGCGATTCTGACCGATTTGTATATGCCGGGCGGAATGAGCGGCTTTGAGCTGATTGCGCGGCTGCGCGCCGAGCCGAAAACCGCGAGCATCCCGATTGTCGTCATTACGGGCAAGGATTTGCTGGCGGAAGACCGCCATTTCATCAGCGGGCAGATTGCCGACGTGATTCGCAAAGGCGATTTGATGCTCTCGAACCTGGACGAAAGACTGCGCGAAACGCTCGAAGAAATAGGAGTGGAACCGACCAATGGCAAAAATAATGCTGGTTGAAGACGCCGCCGACACGCGCGACCTCATCACGGCGATTCTCGAAATGGCGGGGCACGCCGTCACCTGCGCCGAAACCGGGGAAGAAGGAATGACGAAAATTCAGACGCTGCGCCCGGACGTAATCCTGATGGATATGAGCCTGCCCGGCAGCCTGAGCGGGCTTGACGTGGTGCACGCCCTGCGCTCGGACGCCGCTTTCGACGCCACGCCGATTCTGGCTTTAACGGCGCACGCACTGATGGACGACCGCCGCCGCTCGCTGGCGGTCGGCTGCGACGAGCACATCACAAAACCGATTTTCGATTTGGAAGAATTCGCCCGAACCGTTTCGCGCTACGCCGAGCAGGGCAGGAAATACGCCGACAGGCTGGCTGATTAACGGAAAATGGAAAACGGAAAATGGAAAATGAGGGAAATCGAAATTCAAAATCCGGCTGCTCGCCGCTCACCGCTTACTGTTCACCGCTCACGTATCTTAAAAAGGAGTTATAAATATGCGTAAAGTCGTGCTCGGACTCGGTATCAGTCTGGACGGTTATATTGCCCGCAAAAACGGCGAGGTCGATTGGCTTTCGATGGATTGGGATTACGATTGGACGGCGTTTTTTAAGACCATCGACGTGGTTTTGATGGGGCGAAAATCGTGGGACGTCGCGGTGGCGATGAGTCCGAAACCGAAATCCGGCGCGAAATCGAAAATCGCGAACCCGTATCAGGGAATGGAAGCCTACGTTTTCTCGAACACTTTAAAGGAAAGCGGCGCGGAAGGCGTCGAGGTCGTTTCGGGAAATCTGAAGGAATTCGTCGCCGGGCTGAAGGCGAAGGAAGGCAAAAACATCTGGCTTTCGGGCGGCGGCGAGCTGACGAAAAGCTTTCTGGACGAAGATTTGGTCGACGAGATTTATCTCGGCGTCACGCCGCTGCTGCTCGGTTCGGGCATCCCGCTTTTCCCCGAGCTGATTCGCGAAGTTCCGCTCCGCTTCGTTTCCAGCAACGTCTGCCGCCACAAAAAAGAAGACAACGCGATGATCGAGCTAATTTACGAAGTGAAAAGATAAGTCAGCGAAAAGTGAAAAACAATCGTTCACTTTTCACTAAAAAAAGTAATTTAAGACAAAAATAAAAGTCTGCGGCAGATAAATCCGTCGCAGACTTTTATTTTTACGATTAATTTCAATCGGAAATTACCAGCGCGAGCCGCCGCCGTAACCGCCGCGATTGTTGTTACCGCCGCCGCGATTTCCGCCGCCGTAACCACCGCCGCCGCCGCTGTTGCCGCCGCCGCGGTCTTCGCGCGGTTTGGCTTCGTTGACGTTCAGGTTGCGACCGTTGAGGTCTTTGCCGTTAAACTGGTCGATGGCGTTCTGACCTTCTTCTTTGGAAGACATTTCGACAAAACCAAAGCCGCGCGAGCGACCCGTTTCGCGGTCTTCGATAATGCGCGCCGATTCGACCGTGCCGGCTTGACCGAACATTTCTTCGAGGTCGTGATTTGATGTTTGGAAAGAAAGATTTCCTACGTAAAGTTTCATTGACATAATAATATTTATCCTTGTCTCTTTAATCAGAGACTTTCAAAAGAAGCGTCGAAAGCGAATTGACTTCGGGAAACGGTTTGCCTGTCGAAGGGTCGGGTTCAAACGGGTGCTCAAAAAAATACAAGAGCGGCTTCTGCAACAAAAATCCAGCCTGCTCTCGAACTATCCAAACGCCGTCGAATGAAACTTTTTACAATCGGGCGCATCACCGTCGATGCGCGAGAGAAGGATTAACAATAACTATGATGCACTTTTTGGCGAGCGGTTGCAAACGGCTTTTGCGTTATCGACGAATTCGCGCGCTTTATTTCGCGCTTCGCCTTTTGAATTTTGCATTTCCGGCGGCTTAAAATTAATTTTGAGATATGAGCAGCATTGCAACCAAAACGGGCGACAAGGGAAAGACGGCTTTAATCGGCGGCGGGCGCGTTTCAAAAGCGGATTTGCGCGTCGAAGCCTACGGGACGATTGACGAGCTGGGCGCGCAGATGGCGTTTGCCCGCTCCATCTGCGGCGACGAGGGCGTAAACGAGCTGACGAAATCAATCCAGCGCGAATTGTTTATGGTTTCCGGCTCGGTGGCGAATCCGAATTTTGCCGACGCGCCGAAGCCGTATGTGACGCCTGAAATGATTGACCGCCTGACGGCGGAAGTCGCGCGCATCGAGCAGATGGAAGGCATCCTGTCGGATTGGAGCCTGCCCGGCGACGTTTCCTCAGCCGCCGCCTTCGACATCGCCCGAACCGTCTGTCGCCGCGCCGAACGCTGCGTCGTGCGCCTTCAGGAAACGGGCGAAGCCGTAGACGCGCAGGTTATAACTTATCTGAATCGTCTCTCTGATTTGCTCTGGCTCGTCGGCAGGCTGCTCGAACTGCAAGCCGGCGTCGATTCGCGCCTGCGCGACGACGAGCAGCACAAGGGAAACAAATGGTCGCGCGCGTGGTGAGTCAATCAATGCAAAATGCAAAGTGCAAAAGGCAAAATATTTGGATTTAAGATTCAAAAATTAAAATAATCCTTCATTTTGCACTTTGCATTTTGCATTTTGCATTAAAATGCGTTGCAAAATTCGGGATTTTATGCGTTCATACTGACAGCAAAATCCTGAAGATGAAAGAAGCAGCCGTTTTACCAATCGAACCGAAAATCCATACCCGCAACGAAGCTCTCGTTTTTCGCGCCAAAGCCTTTTTATTACAGCTTAAGCGCGGCGCGGAAAATCTCGTCAATTTCGCTGACGTCAGGCGTTTTCCGAAAACCTTCGACTTAAACAGTCAGCCGGTCATCGGCGAGTCGAAAACCGCGCTCTGGACGGAGAAAGACCGCGCCGAAATGCCGCTGATGGCGGGCAAGATTCATAATCTGAGGCTGGCAATCGGCAAGCTGAACGGCGTCGAAATCCCGGCAAATCAGACGTTCAGCTTCTGGAAACACGTCGGGCGCGCGACGCGGCGCAAAGGTTTCGTGCGCGGGCGCGAGCTGCGCGAAGGCTGCGTTATTCCGAACGTCGGCGGCGGCTTGTGCCAGCTTTCCAATGCGCTCTACGACGCGGCTTTGCAGGCGAATTTTGAAATCGTCGAGCGCCACGCGCACACGCAAATCGTGCAGGGCTCGCTGGCGGAAAAAGGGCGCGACGCGACGGTTTTCTGGAATTACGTCGATTTGCGTTTTCGCTCGTCGAACGCTTTTCGCGTCGAAGCCGAGCTGACCGCCACGCACCTGATTGTCCGTTTCCGAAGCGAGAAAAAGAAACAAAACCCGGTTCAAATCAAAACGCGCCGCGAGTTTTCCGTTTTAAACAATCAGCCGAACAGCTGTATGACCTGCGGCGTCGGCGAATGTTTTCGCAGTGAGAAAACGGCGGCGGCGGACGACGCGATTGATTTCGGCGGCACGGCGTTTCTGCTCGACGAATACGCAAAGGAATTCGACGAGTATATCCGGCGAACGCGGGAAAAGAAGGATTTTCTGTTCGTTCCGCTCGACGGCAAGCGTTTTAAAAAGGCGAATTACGCGTGGTCGGGCGACGGCTTTGCGAAAATGAAACAGAGTTTTTTCGTCACGCTTCTTCGCTCCTACAAATCGCGCAAGCTCGCCGCTCAGGGCGCTGCGCGGCAGAAATCTCTGCTGGCGATGGCGGAAAAACTGGCGGAAAGCTACGCGAAACAGTTGACTTTCGACGCGACGCAGGTCGTCGTCGCGCAAAATCTGCTGCCGTTTCTCTGGAAAAACGGTCATCTCGGCGGGCGCACTTTCGACGTTCTGATGACGGCTCTGCCGATGAGCGAGCTGCAGAAACGGCTGGATTTCGCGGCTTCGCTTCACCCGGAAAGCAAAACGCTTGGTGATTTTCGCGCCGCCGAATGGCTGGTCGAAGCCGAAACAAAAGCGCTGCAAAACGCCCGAAAAATCATTACGCCGCACGCGGAAATCGCCGCGCTTTTTGCCGAAAAAGCGGAACCGCTCGATTGGCAGATGCCGGAAGCGAAAGAATTTAAAAGAAAACGGAACGAGAAATTCACCGTCGTTTTTCCGGCTTCCACCGTCGGCAGAAAAGGCTGTTACGAGCTGCGCGACGCTCTGCGCGGTCTGGACGTAAAGCTCGTCACGCTCGGCGCGATTATCGAGGACGCGGATTTCTGGAGCGGTTTCGATTGGGAAAAAGGCAGCGCTGCGGATTGTCTCGAACGCGCCGATTTAGTCGTTCTGCCCGCCTTCGTCGAACACAAACCGCGCAGGCTTCTGCAAGCCGCCGCGCATAAAATTCCGGTCATCGCCTCGCGCGCGTGCGGCGCGGAAAACGTGCCGGGAATCACGAGCGTCTCGACGGGCGACTCCGGAATTTTACGCGAGGAAATCGAAAAAATTTTGAAAGCGAATGAGAGAGTATCAGAGAACGACGCGCGAATGTTCGTTTGACGATTTCCGACCGGAAATCATTCGCGCAATCCGAAACTACGCCGAAAAACACGAGCTTGGAAACGTCGAAGCCGATGCCTTGATGTGCGCCGAAACCGTTTCCGAAAAAATCAGCCGCGGTTTTTTCAGTAAAATTTTCGGCGGCGCAAATTACGCGCAGAACGTTTCGATGCTGGTCACGCCCGAACGCCTTTTGTGGTGCACGCTGGACAGCCGCAGCAACGCCGTCGTCCTGTCGGCGCGTTTGTCCGAAATCGAGGTCGGCGATTTTAGCTCGAATCTGGTCGAGGACAGCGGCTTGGACGTTTTCGGCTTTATAAATCAGTCGCCCGAGCGTGTGCAGGCTTTTATCGGTTTGGGCGCGGAAACGGCGGCGCAGAAGCTTCGCGAGCTGGTCAAAGAAGCCGCCGCGCGTGCGAAATCGAGATAAATTTTTTCCCGCCTCAAGCAACTAAACCGCGAGTTGCCGCACCAATAAAAACGGCAGTTACCAAACAATTTTCAATTCTTCGGAGGAACGATTGTGAAGCTCGTTTCGATAGTATTTCTTTGTCTTTTTTTCGCCCTCGCCGCATTCGGACAGACGCCCGAACAACCGGAACAATCGCAGCCGGGTAACGAAACCGTCGAGGTCAGGGAGATTTACCTGGCGAAAGACAACGGCGCGGGCAAAGCCGGCGACGCCGCGACCGATTTTACGACGACCGACATCCCGATTTTCTGCGTCGTGCAGCTTAACTCGATTAAACCGGCGACCGTCAAGATGAATTTTATCGCCGTCAAGGTCGCAGGCTTAAAGCCCGAAACCAGAGTCGTCAGCGTCAGCTTCAAAACCAACGGCAAACAGAACCGCGTCAACTTTAGCGGCTCGCCTGACGGCGGCGCGTGGATTGCCGGAATTTACCGCGCCGATGTTTTCGTGGACGGCAAATTAGCCGGAAGCCGCGAGCTTGAAATTCAAAAAGCGGCGACGACCAGCCCGGCGGTAAAATCGTTCCAGCCGAAAACCAGCGCCAAGCCGAAGCCCGCGCCTAAACGAACCCGGAAAAATTAAAATTCGGCAGTCGAAGTCATTTCTGCACGATAATCAAACGCGACGGCAAACGACGTCGGCAAATCTGTATGGCGAAAAATCACAATCGCGCCCGCGCGGCATTGGCACGTGGCTTGCTCGAAGTATCCGAAAACCATACAAGGAGGAAATTTTAGCAATGGGCGACACATCGGTTCAGAAAGTGATGTCGAAAAATTCGCCGCACGGCGAGATGGGACAGAAATATCTGGCTTCGGGCGTTCACGTGGCGATGCGGCTGTGGGAAAACCAGGAGCCGAACGACGATACGGAAGAGCGCACGCGCGATTACGAAACGGTCGGCTACGTGATTTCGGGAAAAGCCGAGCTGCATCTGGAAGGACAGATGCTGCTGCTGGAAAAAGGCGATTCGTGGGTCGTGCCGAAAGGCGCGCGGCACACTTATAAAATTCTCGAAACGTTTACCGCGGTCGAAGCCACCGCGCCGCCCGCGCAGGCGCACGGTCGCGACGACGAGTAATTTAGCGGGAAAAACGCTTGTAAAAAAGCCTCGACCAAATTGGTCGAGGCTTTTTTACGTTTTCGATTTATTTCATCCACTCGCGAAAAAATGCAGGCTTTTAATTCTCGCTCTCGGTTTCGCTCCCGGCGTCAGCGGCGGGCTGTTCATTTTGCTGACGGTTTTCAGGCTGCGAAGTATTGGTTTTCTGCTTGGGCTTATCCTGTTTTTTGTCTTCTCTGCGGTCGCGGCGCAGCGGCGGCGGAGGCGGCAATTCTTCCTCGTCTTCTTTGCGCGGCGCTACGCCCTGCGTTTCCTCGCCGGTTTCTTCATTTTCAGCGTTTTGCTGCTGTTCATTCTCGGCGTCAGGCGCGGAAGATTCTTCTCCGTCCTGTCTATTGCGCGAATCTCTTTTCACCGGCTCGGAAGTCGACGGCGGAAGCGAGTTGAAATCGTCTCTGGATAAATTATCCCTCGGCGGCTCCGTGCCCGTCGGCAGCGACGATGACGAAGACGACGAAGAAGATGACGAATCATCTCCGGGCTTATCGACAACAAACTGATACTGCGCCGGAATCGTGCGATTGACCGGGTCGTCGGTATCCGTCGCGGCGTTATTCACCGCCGATTTCTCCGTCGAAGTCCGGTAGACCATCGTTCCGGCGATGACGCCGAGCGCCGTCACCGCCAGCAGCGCCATAAGCAGAAAAGCCGGGTTAAAGGACTTATCCGCTTTGCGCATCGGAACGCGAAGTTTTTGAAAACGTCGGGCAGATGTTTTGGTCGGCGTCTCGTTAAGCGGTATCACCGCCGGTATTCTCTGAACGGTTTGTTCCTCAAAAAAAGTTTCTTCCGTAGCCGGCTGAAATTCATTTCCCAAGTCGATGCTTTGCTGTTTCATAACAATCTGTCCCAATCCAATACATTTAATTTTCTATCATTATCTCTGAGGCAAAAATCAGACCATAGTAGTAAAAATGAATTGAATAATTTGCGCAAAAGCTAAAAAGGGAAATTAAGAAATGACAAAAGTAAATCCGGTTTCGGTTTTGAAGTATGAATCGCGCCTGTTTTTGGAAAATGCTATAATCGGCGCGAGGAAATTTTATGACGAAAACTGTAAGTCTTAACGAAAACATTTCCATCGAAACCGTCATTGCCCTGACGCGCAACGGCGATGAAGTCGTGATTGAAGAAAACGGCGAGCCGCTGGCGAAAGTCATACCGATTGAGAAGCCAAAAGAGCAGAAACAGCGAATCTTCGGATTAGGAAAGGGTAAAACCCGGATGAGCAAGGATTTTGATGATGAACTGCCTGATGAATTTTGGGGATTTGATAAAGATTTATGAATTTGCTTCTGGATTCTCACGCTTTCATTTGGGCTTACGATCAGCAGCATAGACTCTCTCAACCCGCCCTGCAAGCGATGTCGAATACTGCAAATGCGCTGTTCCTCAGTGTTGCCAGTGTGTGGGAAATTCAAATCAAAATAATGATTGGCAAGTTCAAACTGCAAGACTCACTAACAGATGTAATCGCAGAACAGCAGCAAATCAACGGACTGCAAATCTTACCCATCGAGCTTTCGCACGCTTTATATCTGGAAAATCTGCCGCTTTATCACAAAGACCCGTTTGACCGACTGCTGATTTCACAGGCTATTGTCGAGAATATGACTTTGGTCAGCGCAGATGCGAATTTTGCGAAGTATCAAGTGAATTTGTTATGGTAATATTATTTCTATTAAAAACTAAAGGGAAAAATTTATGCCTGATTTAGCAGCGATTTCTCCCTTTCTTGGAAGCATTAAAACAGCGACTGAACTTGCAAAAGCAATCAAAGGAGCGGACTTATCACTCGAAAAAGCCGAAACAAAATTGAAAATGGCGGAACTTATATCTGCTTTAGCTGACGCTAAAATTCAAGCTGCCGAAATTCAAGATTTACTTCTAGAGAAGGAAGCGAAAATTAAAGAGCTTGAAAGAAGTTTAGAGAAAAAGTCTACACTAATTCGTCATAAAGGAATGTATTTTGAAAGTGATGAAAATGGCAATCCAGTCGGGGAACCTTTTTGTTCAAATTGTTGGGAGTCTAAAAATAAAGCTGTTCATTTAGATACAATTGGCGGAAGTCTTCATAAATGTCCTTCTTGCAAGAATGTTCTTGTATAGTAAATTGAGTTTAACTCGTCAATCTTCGATAGATATTCGGCATTCTTTCCGGCAAGCTCAGCACGTCGTCGATAATCGTATAGCCGACATCGCCGTATAAATCTCTTAATTCAGCTTCGGATTCGCGGTCAATCGTGATGCAGAAAGGCGTGATACCGTTCAGCTTGGCTTCGGTCAGGGCTTCGCGGACGTCTTCGCGGGCGTAGCGGGCGTCGCCGTAATCGTGGTCGTAAGGTCTGCCGTCGGTCAGGATTATCATCAGCTTCGTGCGCGAATCCTGACGCAGAAGCTTCGCCGCCGCGTGGCGAATCGCCGCGCCGAGACGCGTGTTGTTCTGGAAGGTGATGCCGCCGATGCGCCGTTCGATTTCGTCCGAATATTTTTCGTCGAAATCCTTGACGACGTAGAATTTTACATTCCGGCGACCTTCGCTGGTAAAACCGTTTATCGAATAAACGTCGCCGACGGCTTCGAGCGCTTCGCTCATCAGCACGAGACCTTCTTTTTCGATTTCGATGATGCGCCTGCCCGGATGCGTGTAGGGCTGCAAGGGATTGCGGGTAATCGTCCGCGCGGTCGAAGAAGACTGGTCAAGCAGGATGGAAACCGCCACGTCGCGCTGTTTTCTGAGGCGTTTCGTGTAGATTCTCTCCGATTGCTGACCATCCGCCCGGCGGTCGATTACGTAATCGACCAATGCGTTTAAATCGTAATCTTCGCCGTCGATTTCGCGGTTGATTTTCTGGAGATTTTCCGGCTTCATAAGCTGGAACTGGTGACGCACCGACGAAATCACGCCGCGATAGCGCGAGCGTGTCAGTTCGACGAAATTCCGGTCGCCCTGCCGCACCTTTTTCTCGATAACGCGGCTCCAGCCGATGCGGTAATCCGCCAAATCCCGGTCCCATTCGTCGTAGGCAAAAGCCGTGTCGCCCGCTTCAAGGGGCTGTTCGGGAATTTCGTTGTGCGTCCACGATTCCGCTCCCTGAAGGTCTTCGGGGTCGCCGTCGTCCTCGTCCAGATTGTTCCAGGCGCTGAACAAATCGCGCGCGTCCTGCGCTTTTTGCGGGCGCTCCTCGCGCTTGACCTGATTTTCGGTGACGGCTTCGCCGGAGTTTTTGTCCTCGTAGTTGTATTCGCCTTTTTCGTTTTCGTCTTCCTGCGTCGGCTGCGCCTGGCTTTCGGTCGAAATGTTCTGGAAAAGCGTGTAGACGCGGCTGGTCGCCATCAAAGTATCGGCGACGGTCGCGGTTTTATCGTGCAGGTAAGAGTCGATGACGCTTTCGATTTCCGAGACGATTTGGCTGTAAAACTTGCGCGAATCGTCGGTCGCGCCGCCGCAGAGCGTGATTTGAAACAAAAGCTCGAACGGCACCTGATGAACCGGCAAATCGAAGATAAACGGGCGTTTTTCGCGCAGGTGAGCCTGCATCAAATCCAAATCGCGCACCAGCCCGCGATAAGTTTTTCGCAAACGTCGGTCGATTCGCGCGTTTTCCAGCGTTCCGAAAATCTTTTTCGCCAAGCCCGGTTCGGGAAAAGCCTGCAAAACGGCGCGGTAATCGGAATTTTTCGGCAGCCTGCGGCGGCGTTTTTCCAGTTCCGCCCGAATTTCGTCGTCGCTCAGCGC
>JALZHR010000251.1 GCA_030860665.1 Acidobacteriota bacterium | reverse complement strand
ACGTTCCCGAAGAGAGCGTTTCGGTCGTCTCGCCCTTTGTCGGCGGCGCTTTCGGCGCGTCTCTCAGACCGAACTACTACCCGGCGCTGACTTCGATGGCGGCGCGCGAGTTAAAACGCCCGGTCAAGGTCGTCTACACGCGCCAGCAGATGTATACGGGGCACGGCTATCGCCCGTATACGATTCAGAAAATCGCGCTCGGCGCGGAGCGGTCGGGAAAGCTCGCGTCGATGATTCACGAAGCCGTCCACAACACATCATCCTTCGAGGAATTCTCCGACAACACTACCGGATTCACGCGCCAGGTCTACGCCTGCCCGAATCTTTTCGCGCCGCTGAAGATTGCGGACACAGACCTTCATACTCCGACCTGGATGAGAGCGCCGGGCGCGGTTTCGGGGATGTTCGCGCTCGAATGCGCGATGGACGAATTGGCTTACGCGCTGAAAATCGACCCGCTGGAATTGCGTCTTATCAATTACGCCGAGACCGACCCCGAGAGCGGAAAGCCGTGGTCGAGCAAGGCGCTGCGGGAATGCTATCGGCTGGGAGCGGAAAAATTCGGCTGGAAGAATCGCAAAATGGAGCCGCGCTCGATGCGCGACGGGCGACTGCTGGTCGGCTGGGGCGTCGCTACGGGCGTCTGGGGCGCTTTCCAGAGTCCGGCTTCGGCGAAAATTACGTTCCGCGCCGACGGAACCGCGCACGTCGCCAGCGCGACCAGCGACATCGGACCCGGAACCTACACCGTGATGACGATGATTGCCGCCGAGTATCTCGGACTTACGCCCGACAAGGTGCGGTTCGAGCTGGGCGACACGAAATTTCCACGCGCGCCGGCGCAGGGAGGCTCGCAGACGACGTCGAGCGTCGGGAGCGCCGTCTACGGCGCGGCGCTCGCCATTACCGCGAAGCTGCTCGCGCTGGCGAATCAGGATGCGAACTCGCCGCTGAAGACGGCAGCGTCTGCCTCGGACGTCGAAATGCTCGACGGGCGGCTGCGACTTAAAAGCGACCCGTCGCGTTTTGTCAGCATCGGCGAAGTGATGAGACGCAGCAATCTCAGCGAAATCACCGAGACGTTCGAGTCCCGCCCGCTGAAGGAGCGCCAGCAGTATGCGCTGCTGGCGCACGGCGCGCAGTTTATCGAGGTGAAAGTAGACCCGGACGTCGGCAATGTCCGCGTCACGCGCGCCATCGAGGTGACAGCCTGCGGCAAAATTATGAATCCGAAAACCTCGCACAGCCAGGAAATCGGCGGCGTCGTCTGGGGCATCGGGATGGCTTTGCAGGAGGCGACCGAAATCGACCATCGCTTCGGGCGCATTATGAACCCGAATTTGCAGCATTATCACGTGCCGGTCAACGCCGATGTTCTGGAAGTCGAAACGATGTTCGTCGAAGAGGACGATAAAATCGTCAATCCGCTCGGCGTCAAGGGTATGGGCGAGCTTGGAATGGTCGGCATTCCGGCGGCGATTGCCAACGCCGTTTTTCACGCGACCGGCAAGCGGGTCAGGGAACTGCCCATTACGCCCGACAAACTTTTGTAAAATATGCCGCCGCAGTTCAAAACGTTCTGCGGCGGCACGCTTTATCTTGTAAATCCACGCGCGCTTTAACGGTTCTTAAGCGGCGGGCGGCGAAATCAACCATTGAGCCGATTCGCTTGCGATGTCTGGCGGAATCGTGTGCGGACCGTTAAATTCCCGGTAAATTACTTCGTAACCGGCGCGTTTCAATTGCGGCGCCAGGCGGCGGCTGCACCTGTCAATCGGCAGCACTCGGTCTTCCGTTCCGTGCGAGATGTAGATACGCGGCTCGCCGGATTGCCGCGCCGACACCATAAATCCGGGCGAAAACGCGATTATATGACTGAAAAGCCGACCGTTTGTAATGCCCAGAGAAAGGGCGTATGAAGCTCCGTCGGAAAATCCGCCGACCGCAAGCCGCGACGAATCTACGGCGTAACGCTCGAAACAATATTCGAGCGCACGGTCGATAAAGCCGACGTCGACGCCGTAATCGCTCACAATCACGTCCCATGTCGCCCTCTGAGATTTAGGCGCGGCGATAATAATTCCGGTTTCGTCGGCTAAATGCCGGAGCAGGTTGATTCCGTGCTCCGCGTTTCCGCCCGCGCCGTGAAGCATCAGGGCGAAGGCGGACGGTTTTTCCGGACGATAGCTTTGCGGAACGTAAATCAAAACCTCGCGGTTTTTTTCGAGCGGCAAAGAGTGAAGCCCGTGTCGGGCGGCGGATTTCACCGCGTTTGAAGGACGTGAATAAAGCTCGCCTTCGCCGTAGCTTCGCGTTTCTTTTGCTGGTTGCTTATTATCGCTCATCACATTTTCCGTTCCTGTTTCCGCCGACGGCGGCTGCGGCCTG
>JALZHR010000248.1 GCA_030860665.1 Acidobacteriota bacterium | reverse complement strand
GTTCATAAGATTTTACCGCAGAGACGCCGCGGACGCTGAGGAAAGCAAAGGCAAACAATTTTACTTTATACTTTTTACTTAAAATCTCTGCGTCTGCGGCGTCTCTGCGGTTCAAATTATCATTACTCTTCCGTCTCGCCCGCGGCGGCGCGCGTGTCGTTTTCGCCGGTTTCGTCCAGCTCGTAATGTCCTTTGTCGAGAAAGCCCATATTCGACGGCTTCCAGTAGCGGAAAAAGGCTTTGCCGTAGACGTATTTTTCGGGAACCAAGCCCCAATAGCGCGAATCCGAAGAATTATCGCGGTTGTCGCCCATCACGAAATAATAATGCTCGTCGACTTTTTTCGGCGGAAAGCTGCCTAAAGTCTGGTTGTGCTCGGCGCTCAGATAAGGCTCGCGCATCTGTTCGCCGTTGATATAAACGACGCCGTTGCGAACTTCGACCATCTCGCCCGGCAGCCCGATGATGCGCTTAACGTAGCTTTTATCCGGCTCTTTCGGATACCAGAAAACGACGATGTCGCCGCGCTCGATGTGTCCCCAGCTAACGTTCTGAATTTTGTAGTAAACCAGCTTGTTGACGAGCAGCCGCTCGCCGTCGTGAAGCTGCGGCAGCATCGAAGTGCCTTCGACGACGACCGGCTGCGCGACGAAAACGCCGAGCAGAATGAAAACCGTCAGCACCAGAACGATGTCGCGCACCAGCTTTAAACCCTCGGAATACAAGCCGTGCCGCGATTCTTTTCGCAGGCGATGAACCTCGATGTCGCGGTCGTCGTCAACCGCCACGATGCCGAACTCAGGCTGTCTTTTTTTGGAGAAATCGAACATAATTCAAGCAAGCGATTCGATGTCCGGAAAGCATTTGCGGTTGGCGCAAAACTGCTTTCCGGAAACCATTTCAAAATTAGCTTTAACAAGATAGTTTGTCAAAAGAGTGGGATGAGTGATAAGTGATAGATGATAGGTGATAAGGAAGAAACGTCTTATTTTCCCTATCACCTATCACTTATCACCTATCACTTCCAGAATCTATGAATGAAAATATTCGCGGCTTGTTTCCCGCCCTGAAAAAATACACTTATTTAAACAGTGCGGCGGTTTCGCCGATGCCAGCCGTTGCGGTCGAGGCGGCGTATTCGCAGCTCAAAGACGCTTCGGAAAACGGCTCGCGGAATCTATTGGAATGGGTTCAGACCAAACAGCGCGCCCGCGCGCTGGTCGCCGGGATGCTGAAGGTTCGCGCCGAGCAAATCGCGTTTATGCGCAATACCTCGGACGGTTTTTCATCGGTCGCGAACGGCTTGGATTGGGCGGAAGGCGACAACATCGTGACTTTCGCCCGCGAATTTCCCGCCAATTTCTACCCGTGGCGAATGATTCGGGACAGGTTCGGCGTCGAGCTGCGGCTCTGTCCCGAGCGCGGCGGGCGAATCGATACGGACGAATTTATCGGCTTAATCGACTCGAACACGCGTCTGGTTTCAATCAGCGCGGTGCAGTATGCTTCGGGATTTCGCGCCGATTTGGAAAGAATCGGGCGCGCCGCGCGCTCGGCGGGCGCGCTTTTCGCGGTCGATATTATTCAGGGCTTCGGCGCGATGCCCTTTGATTTGCCCGCGCAATTCGTCGATATTGCGGCGGGCGCGAGCCACAAATGGCTCTGCTCGCCGGAAGGCTGCGGGATTTTGTATCTTTCCGACCGCGCCCGAGCGCGCGTCGAGCCGACGCTGGTCGGCTGGATAAGCGTCGAAACCCCGTGGGATTTTGAAGATTCCGAGCAGAAATTGAAACCTAACGCGCTGGCGTGGGAAACGGGCACGGGCGGCTCGGCTCTTTTCTACGGGCTGGAACAAAGCCTGAAGCTGCTGAGCGAAACGGGCGCGGAAAACATTCGCGATTATCTGGAGGATTTGAGCGATTACCTGTGCGAACTTTTGCAGGCGAAAAATTACGAAATCATCAGCTCGCGGCTGAAAAACGAAAAATCGCAGATTGTGTGCATTCTGCCGAAAGCCGGTCAGACCGCGAGCGAGCTGGCGGAAAACCTGCAAAACGAAAACATCATCATCAGCGCGCGCGGCGAGCGAATCCGCATCGCGCCGCATTTTTTCAACCACCGTGCCGACATTGAAAGACTGATTGAGGCTTTACCGTAACCAAAAATATCCGCGAAAAAACACGAAAAATGAAAACGCCGGTAAATCCGCGTCAGCGCCGGGCAAAGAGTGCAATCACGGATTCGCCGGCAAATTCATCCGTGATAAAATTTTCAAATTATGAGTCAACAAAGTGTATCCGAACAATTAAGCAAACTGACCTTAGCTGACCTGCGAGCGCTTAACCAGTCAATTCAGGAGCATTACGCCGCCATTGCCGACGGCGACCCCAATTCTCCCGATTCGACGCCGGAAATGCAGGCTGCCCGTGAAAGAGACTTGAACAGATATGTAGAACTGAAAGTTCTGGTGGAGAGAGAACTATACGCAAGGGTAGTGCGTTTTTTGGAAGAATTGGATAATTGAGCGAATTCCGGCGGTCAAACATTTTATTTAACTTTGTTCGACCGCTCTTGCGTTTTTGTAATTTCGCAGCTATTTTTCATCCGCCGGAACGTCCGGCGTCAGCTCGTCAAGGTTCAGGCGCAGCATTCCGCCCGCGTCGGAAAACGCTTCCATTTCGTCGCGCTGTTTTTTCCGGATGTAGAAAAACGCGAAGCCGACGCCGATGCCCGCCACGACCGACAGACCGATGCCGGAAACAATCGCCATCACCGTGCCGAAAAATATCTCGGTCAGCGTTATCGCGTAGCTGCGCTGCATACGCTCATATAAAAACGGGTCTTCGCCGAGCCACTGCACGATTTTTTCGTATTTGACCTGGTCCATCAGTGCGGTTGCCGCCGATTCGCTGTCGGCGTCAAAGACGAAAACGTTGTAGTTTCCGACCCGGCGATAGTAAATCGGCGGATTCGGCGCGATTTCCGACAGGCGCTGTTTGACCTTTTCGTCCGCGTCAATCGAGGCTTGCGGCGTGTTGTATTCGACAATCAAAAGCTTTCCCGCCGCGTAAGGCGCGGTGACGCCTTCCGTGCCGCCTTCAAAATCAATCAAATCGAAAACCGGGCGCTCGCCGAGCGTATTGCGCAAATCGTTCGTGTTTTTTATTAAAGCGGCGCGGTTCTGCGCGGCTTCCCATTCCGGCAGATGCTTGATGATGACGGGAATTCCATCGTCTTCGGAAACTTCCTGCGCTTGCGGCAGCGGCGGCAGCGGCGGCGTTTGGGCAAAAACGCCGAGCGAAAATATCAGGAGAAAACTCAGGGCAACTACAATCCGACTCATTGGAAACCTTCTCTGCATTGAAATTTTTTCGTGCTCTCCGCGAGTCTCGATACTAGCACGATTGAGGTAGAAATTAAACATTTATGTTAAAGGCTCGTATCACTAACTGTAACGAATAGATACACAAACAGGCGTGTATTATATGCGTTATGGGATACACGCTTTCGGTTGCAACCTTTTAAGATGTCGAGCGTGTAAGAAATGATGCCCGTTAATATTACGCGAAAATTGCGATAAAAAGGCATTTATAAGCATCCAGAAATTATAAACCTACGAATATAGTTTATGGCACGGAAATTGATTAATGATTACGGACGTAGGGGGAATTTGAAAAATGACAACAACAGAAACTTTAAATTATCCGGTTTGGCAAAATTTAACGACGGCTGATGTTGAATCAGAAGAAAAAATTGAAACTGCCGGCGATGAGCAGCTCGCCGACGCCAGCGGCAGCAGCGATTTAATCCTCACCCAATCAGCCGCCAAAGGCGATATGAAAGCCTTTGAGGAAATTTATAACCGGCATCATCGCAGAGTTTATTCGCTTTGTCTGCGGATGCTGCAAAACACGGCGGAAGCCGAAGATTTAACGCAGGAAGTTTTTATTCAGCTTTATCGTAAGATTGGAAGTTTTCGCGGCGATTCCGCCTTCACGACGTGGCTGCACCGCCTGACGGTCAACCAGGTTCTGATGCACTTCCGCAAGCGCACGGTAAAATTTGAAAAAACGACCGAAGAAGGCGAAACTCCGGTGCAAATCGTGCCCGGAACGGAAAATTCAGGCAAAATGCCCATCGTCGACAAAATCGCTCTGGAAAACGCGATTGCGCAGCTTCCCACAGGCTACAAAAACGTGTTTGTCCTGCACGACGTCGAAGGTTACGAGCACGAGGAAGTAGCGAGGATTTTGGGCTGTTCCGTCGGAACCTCGAAATCGCAGCTCCACAAAGCGCGCCTTAAAATGCGCAAGCTTTTGCAGAAAAAATCGAATCCGCGTCTGATCGGCGCCTGGTAATTTTAATTAAATAATCTTGGCGAAAAGGCTTCTCAGAGATGAGAAGCCTTTTCAGTTTTATTTGACTTTATGAATTGCCGCCAGCTTTAGCTGGTGGAGAAATTTAATTAAAAGACGAAGGCTTTAGCCGAATAAAAAAAGCAGTAATCCTTATCAGCTTTAGCTAAAGCAAAAAGGATAATTGATACTTTATTATTAAATTCGGCTAAAGCCGATTCCTTTCCGCTTTATTAACCACCAGCTAAAGCTGGCGGCAACTCATAAAGCTAAATATCTACCAGACCTGATTTTCACTTAACTTTATCCAGCTTCATTTCAAAAATCTTCAGCCACGTTTTGCCGCCGTCGCCGGAAAATTCGCCGGTTTCCAGCCAGACGTCGTTATTCGTTTTGATGATATAGCGCACCTGCCCGTTCGGAAACTGAAAGCCCCATTCATAGCCGCCGTCATTCGGGAGCAGTTTAAAATCGTGCTCGCCGCTCACCCCTGTTGCGAGATAGGTGCGGAAGCGATAACCTTTCGCCTTCGGGTCGAACGCCAGCACGGCGAGCGTTTCGTGAATAACTTTGCCTTCCGCGTTAGTGAATTTCCCTTCGACCAGCAGCGCCAAGCCGTCAATCTTTCTCTGCACGGTTTCCGTGCCGGTAAAAGTCTGGCGTTTCGCGCCATGCTGAATCCAGCCCGAGCCTTTCCACTGCCCGGCTAAACTGTCGAGCTTTTTCATCTCGACACGCTGCGCGTCCGCCGCACCGGAATTTTCCTGCCCGAAAACGAATGAAGTCAAAGCGAAAAGACAAACCACGGCTAAACCGAATTTTTTCAACATAAATCTTCCTTAAAATCTCCGAATAAAATAACGATAATAAAACAACGAAAGGAATTATCGCGGAAAAGCAGGACGGCGTCTTGTAAATTTGCGACACCTTAAAAAAGTTTTGAGTTTTGGGTGAAATCTTCCTGATTCAAAACTTAAATTCAAAACTTCCTAAACGAGGTTTCCGTGTTCGATTTGCTTCACCTTTTTGGCAAAGGAATTCGGCGAGCGCCCGGTTATGGAAACGAATTCGTGAGTTAAATGCGACTGGTCGGTAAAGCCCATCGCGGCGGCGCGGCTTGCCCAGTTCAGGTTTTCGTTTTCGAGCAGGCTGACCGCCGTCGCCCGCAGGCGGCGCGCCCGCGCGTATTGTTTCGGCGTCAGACCCGAGCTGTTTTTAAAGCGTCTTTCGAGCTGGCGCAGGCTTAAATTCAGCTTTCCGGCTAATTCCGCGATTTTAACTTCGCCGCTGCTTTCTTCGATACTTTCGATTGCCCGCGCTATCTTTTCATCGAAACCTTCGGTCTTGAAATCAAAATCCCGCAGACGTCTTTCGTAAACCGAAACGGCTTCGGTAAAATCGCGGCAGGCGTCGAGCTTTTCCAAAAGATTTTCGGTTAAATGCGGAAATTCCTTTGCTTCGTAAACGTTTTGCGTCTGAAATTTCGACGGATTCGTGCGCAGAACCCGCGAGCAGGCGGCGGGCGAAAAACGCATTCCCCAGAAAACGTCACCGGCAAAAACCGGCACTTTTATCGATTCCGCCTGCAAGCCGCTCAGAGAAATTTTCCGGATATTAAAATTTTCGTTGCGGTGATACAACAGCGACACGCAGCCGTCCGGGAAAACCTCGTGCTGGACGGGCGCGGGATTTTCGCCGCCGACGATGAACTCCCAGAAAGATAAAACCAGGTGCGAGACGCCTTCCGGCGGCGCGATTTCACGATAATACATCGACATAATTTTTACGGCTGAATCGGCTCTTTCTCGCCTTTTATCGGCTCGAAGGGAAGAAAATTTATCTCGAACCAAGCGCTGAAAACCGAAAAGAACTCGCGGAACGCCCAGTAATTTTCGCCCAGATATTTGCGCCGGTTCGCCGTGATGCCGACGCTGTCGACGCCCAGATTATTGCACAGGTAGAGCGACCGCGCCTGGTGAAATTCCTGCGTCACGAGAATCGCCCTTTGAACTTCAAAAATCTCCTTCGCGCGGTAACACGTATCGTAAGTGCGCCTGCCCGCGAAATCCAGCACAATATCCGATTCGGGAACGC
>JALZHR010000493.1 GCA_030860665.1 Acidobacteriota bacterium | reverse complement strand
GCTTTGCACCAAAACTGCTTAAGATTTCAGACTTTTGGTGCAAAGCCATAAAAGACTTTAATAACCTCAAAACTCGAAACTTTCCTTTCAATCAATCGGCGTCCGCCAGCAGTTTTCCTTCAAAAATCGGCTGACCGGCGAGCGAGGTGTAAAATCCGTAAATCGCCAATCCCGCCAGCGCAATCGCGCACAAGATGAAATCCGCCGCGTACCACGCCGAAAGCTCGGTCGTTATCGGGTAGAAAACCACGATATGATAAAAAGTAAAGCCCGACACCAGCGCGAGAACCCCGAAACGCGCGCCCGTCAAAACCAGATAAGTCGGGAACAGCGCCGAGAACAGCATTCCCGCGCCAAACCTTCCGGCGGCGATGTCGCCCGCTATCCCGAAAGCGAAAATCAAAAGCCAGCACGCGGCGTAGCCGAGCCATTTACGCCTGAGCAGCAGCGTGAAAAACAAAATCAGAAACGAGACCATAAAGCCGGCGACCAGAGATGCGCTGAGCTGGCTCAAAAACAAAACCGGAAAACCGCGCAATCCGAGCAGAGCCGCGCCGCCCGGATTCGATATGTTGTGCGGGACTGCCGCCGCGCCGGAAATCCAGGCGGGAATAAAGGCTCTCAGAGTGCCCAGAACTATCAGCAGCAGGGCGAGCGTTCCGCCGATTAACACGTCGCGCCCGACCAGCGGGTCGCGCCAGTCGCCCGCCAGCAGGCGATTCCACGAGATAACGCGCTCCGGCGCGTGTTTTCGCAGGTAAGGCTCGAACGCCAGATACATCAGCCCGACAAAGCACGACCAGAAAAGCCCGCTCTGCAAGCCGCCCAGAAAAAGCATTATCTCGTCGGTCGCGGCGACGTGATGCGTCTGAAACGCCCAGGTCAGCATCCGCACGACGAAGAAGAAAACCGCCAGTCGAAAAGCGCCGCGCACGTCGCTGCGACCGCCCCGGACGTTTCTAATCGCCAGCCACGCGCTGACAAATAAAACCAGGAAAAAAATCGCCATCAGAATAACGCCGGAAATGTCCGAGCCGACGCCGCCCTGATACGGAATCTGTCCGGCGGGCTTCGTCCACGGCTCGACGATTTCAAAGGCGACGAGCTGCCCGCGATACGCCGCCGCTTCGACGCGAACGGTTATATCCGTCTGTTCCGGGTATCTGCCCGTCCACGCGCGCCGGTCGTCGAACGGGCGCGGCGGCGACCATTCGGAAGCGGTCTCCTGAAAATCGGAAACGTTCAGACCGGCTTCCCTGAAAACGCCCGCCCAATCGAAATCTTTCGTCGCCGTCGCCGCTTCGTCGACACGCTGCGGAACGCCGTCGAAAAAAATCAGACGCCCTTTCGTGTCCAGGTACAGATGCGTCATTCCCGAAACGACGTTCGGCGGGTCGTTGGTCGAAACCGTGCCGGAAGAAAGCGGAACGAGCGGCTGCGGGCTTTGGCGATACCAGAATTTGACGACCGCCGGCTGCCCGTCGGCGAGATTCTGCCAGCGCGCCGCACTTTGGTCGCGCTCTTTCAGATAATCCAGATAACCCAGCTCGCGGACGAAACCCGAATGCGAATCCGCCTGCGCCGGATAACCGAATTTCGCCGCCAGCTCGCGACCCCGCTCGCGCAAAACCTCGGGCGGCTTGTCGAGCGGGACGAGGCGATGCAGCATCAGTTTTTTCGAGACGAACATCAGGTGCGCGAGGCTGAGAAAGAAAAGCGCGAGCAGGGAAAGCGCAATCAACGGGCGCAGCGCGCCACGCTTCGGCGCGGCGGCGACCATCTCCGGGCTCGGCGTCTCGCCCGCCGCGATTGCCGCTTCCAGAGGATTTCCGCCGGGCAGCGCCAGCGCGACCTGAAGCGCCGATTCCGGGCGGTCTTTCGGATTTTTTTCCAGGCAGCGGAAAATTACCTGCTCGACGAGCGGGTCGATATTCTGGACGAAAGCCGAAGGATTGGTCGGAGTTTCGCTTTAGTGTTTCCTGATTAAATTCTCGACGGAATCGGCTTCAAACGCCTGCTTCCCGGAAAAGATTTCATACAACAGCAGCCCGAGCGAATAAATATCGCTCTTGACGCCTATTCCTCCGCCCGTGATTTGTTCGGGCGACATATAAGCCGGAGTGCCGACGCGCAGCTCATTGTCCTTTAGTTCGCTTTCCAGACCGGCGATGCCGAAATCGGTGATGCGCGCTCTGCCGCGATTGTCGATGATGACGTTGGCGGGCTTTAAATCGCGGTGCAGAATTCCAGCCTCGTGAATCGCCGCCAGACCGAAACAGAGCTGGCGCGCAATCTCTACGCCTTTGTCCGAGGGCAGTCTGCCGATGCGCCGCAGGAGCGAGGACAAATCGTCGCCCTGAATGTATTCCATCGAGAGAAAATGGCGTCCGTCCGCCGTCTCGCCGATGTCGAAAACGCGGCAGACGTTCGGATGCGAGACCTGCCGCGCGATGCGCGCCTCGGCGTGAAATCTTTCCAGCGCCGCCGTGTTTTTTTCGAGCTTGTCGGGCAGAAACTTGAGCGCGACGAGCTGATTCAGTTTGATGTCTTCCGCCTGGTAAACCTCGCCCATCCCGCCGCGCCCGAGCATTCCGATTATCCGGTAGCGATTTGACAGAACCGTCCCGGCGACGAATTTCCCGTTTTGCACGCTGCCGCCGGTCGTGCGCAGCGGCGGCAGCGACGGCGGCGCGGCAAGCGTTTTTTCATCTTCAAACATACTGGCGACTTCGGCGGCTGCCGGGCTTTCCAGAAAGCTCTCGGCGTTTTCAAAAGAAGCGAGCAGATTTTCGACCTCGCGGCGCAGCCCGGCATCTCCCGCGCAGGCTTCCGCCAGAAACTTTTCGCGCTTTTTCCCATCGAGCCGCCGTTCCTCGTCCTGCACGACGGCGTCAAACAAACTTTTGATTTTCCGCCAGCGTTCGGCGTTCATCGGCTGCTGCGGTTCGTTAAAATCCGGCGGCGGCGCGGCAGCCTCGGATGAAATCGCGCCGCCGCAAACGCGACATTCGCGGTCGTCTTTCAGGAAAACGTTCGAGCATTGCGGACATTTGTTCATCGGAAAACTTTTCGGGCGAAAATTGTCAGTAATAATAATACTTTTTTCGTTTTTTTGTAAGTTTTTTCAATCACGGAAAGCGTCCCTGTTCAGAGATTGCGCCTTTAGCCGTCTAATAAAAACCCTTTTTAAGTGTGTGAAAGCGATGAGCCGCCCGCCAGGCTTCAAGGTTCGAGCCGTAAGCGACATAGCTGCGATGAGGCGGACTATGAAGCGCTCAAATCGTGGTCGGGACGGGCGGCTTATAAATTCATCGATTGTTCGTGCCGGTCAAAGTTTTCTATTTCTGCGGCTGCCGGTTTCCCTGCTGCTGCTGCGGCGGCGGCTGAATCTGCGTGTTCTGGAAGGCGGCGATTTCCCATTTGTCCTTGTTTTTCGCCATTACCAGCGTGATTCGCGCGTTGTTCGACTGCGTCGAATTGTCCGGCATCGTCACGTTCAGCACGCCGCGGGCGTGGACGATGGCGACATCCGGGCGCAGAAAGCGAAGCTGCGTGACCTCGCCGGTAAGAGTCGAATTTTTGTAAATCGTGTCGAAGATGCGCTGGTGTCCTTCGCTGATTGCCGGGCGACCTTTGAGCTGCATCCCGTTGATAATCACGTAATCGGCGTCTTCGGCGAAAGGCTTGGCAAACTCCGCGCCGCTTTTCGCGTTCCAGCCCTTCATCAGCTGCTCGACGTTGGCGCGAATCATCGCTTCGTCCCTCTCGCTCGCCCCGGAAGTTTTCGCCTTTTCCTGCGCGCAGATACCCGCAACCGTAAACATCAGAATCAAAACGACGTTCGTAATTTTTGAATACATAATTTATCTTCTCCTTAAGTTGATTAATTTTGGTTGATTTTTGCTCTCAATAATTAACGCGACGGTTTTTCGCGAAAACGCTCATTTTATTTTTCGACGGCAAAATTATTGACAGCGGCAGGCGGCGGGAATATTCTGCTGTTAGCGAAAAATTATGGAAGAATCCGCCCGAAATTCTCTGCAAATCACGCAGATGCTGAAGAAATGGAGCGAGGGCAACCAGGAAGTTTTGGACAAGCTGATGCCGCTCGTCTACGACGAGCTGCGCCGTCAGGCTTCGCGCTACCTGCGCCGCGAGCGCGCGAATCACACTTTGCAGACGACCGCCCTGATTCACGAGGCTTATTTGAAATTAATCGACCAGAACCAGGTCGAGTGGCAGAACCGCACGCATTTTTTTGCGATTGCGGCGCAGGCGATGCGGCGGATTCTGGTCGATTACGCGCGGGAACGAAACCGGGAAAAACGCGGCGGCGCGGCGGAAAACCTGCCGCTCGAAGAAGCCGCTTTTGTCGTGTCCGAGGAAAAAAGCGTGGATCTGGTCGCGCTGGACGAAGCCCTGACGCGCCTCGCCGAATTTGACGAGCGGCAGGCGCGCGTCGTCGAGCTGCGCTATTTCAGCGGCTTGAGCATCGACGAAACCGCCGATATTTTAGGCGTTTCAAACGTCACCGTCCGCCGCGACTGGAATATGGCAAAGGCGTGGCTGCACCGGCAGATTACTAAATAAGAAAAGTTTCCGGTTTCCGGTTAGCTAATCGTTACCTCTCGCTTTGAAACCCGGAACTTTTTTCCAATAAGCTTCTTTGCGAGTTCCAGTATCAACCGGAACAATTTTTTCCTTACCGGCGAAACTCGGATAGAAATATGGAATGGCATCAATTATTACAAAATCCGAAAGCTATCAGTAGTCTATATAATAATGTCCCCGGATTAGACGGAGTAGAGCTTTTTTCACTGTGCCTGTCCCGCGAAGGTCCGCGCGCTGAATTAAGCATCGATTTGAGTAATTATCCCGATTACCCGTCACCGAGATGGAATCCTCGATATAATACCGTTCAACTCAAACTTAGTTTCGGGGGAATTAAGGATTTCGAGGGCGCGGGCTGGCAATATTCTATGACCGTCAATATCGTTATTGATAAAATAGAGAATCAGCAATTGAAAGTTACAATTTTCGATGCGGAGAAATCCGTCCGAATTTCCTTTGTATGCCTGTTTTTCAGAATCGACAGAATTATTCCCTACCTAAGCATAATTGTTTAGATTTTCTTAAACGGACGCTGATTTTTCAGGATAATTTAATAAGTTTTGATAATTGACGTTTTAAGTTACCTGCTTTTTAATCGAAAGCAAAGAACCGTCCCCAAAAAGATTCGTAAAAATAAATAAATCCGGCGATTGATAAAGGCGATGCAAAAATCAAAAAAACCATTGCCCCAAAACGCCGATTTAGAAATATTTCACGTTTAAAAATAAAACTTATAATAAGCAGTACAGTGAAAAAAATCGAAACAATAAACGCCCATATCGCAAATCCGTAATTAGCATCATATCGGGAGACTTTAGCTAATGACAGTAAAGTCCAAACCGATATAATTCCAATAACACAACTAAATCTTATAAATTTTTCCGAGAACATTAATTCCCATATAGATTAGGATTTTTATCTAAATCAATCCTGAGCAATCTTAATAAATCAGCGCCCTGTTTTTTCCGGAATAGTTTTTAGTCGTTGACGGTCGGCGTGTCGGAATGCGGGACGAAGCATTTTCTGCATCTGGCTTCGTATTTGTCCGCCGCGCCGACTTCGACGACGGCGTCCGAATCGACGGTGCGCTGCGAATAATTCGCCGTTTCGCCGCATTTGACGCAGATGGCGTGCGTTTTGGTGATGAATTCGGCGACGGCGAGAAGCTGCGGCATCGGCTCGAACGGTCTGCCCGTATAATCCTGGTCAAGCCCGGCGACAATCACGCGCATTCCGCGATTCGCCAGAAAATTCACGGCGTTGACGACTTCCATATCGAAAAACTGTCCTTCGTCAATCCCGACGACTTCCGTATCGACGTCGATTTTATCGAGCATTTCCTTAGCCGACGAAACCGGAATCGAGCCGTGTTTCAAGCCCGAATGCGAGGCGATTTCCTCGACCGAATAGCGGATGTCAATCGCGGGTTTAAAAACCTGCACCTTCTGCCGCGCGATGTTGGCGCGTTTCAGGCGGCGAATCAGCTCTTCGGATTTTCCCGAAAACATCGAGCCGACGATTACCTCTACCCAGCCGACGCCGTTTTTGCGAAATTTGCGGCGCTCTTCCGTATTGTCGAAAACGAATTCTTCAACCATAAATGCGTAACTTTATAAATTCCTTTTTTGTCTGTTATATGAAGGGAAAAGAAGATTATCACGAAAGCCGCGAAAAGTCATTTACCGACTTTAAAGAAACATCCGGCGCGACGAAAAACGCCCCGCACAAATTATAAATCGCCCTGCACACAGAAAAATCGCCCTGCACACGGAATAATTGCTTTGCACACAGAAAAATCACCTTGCACGGAGAAAAAATCGCTCTGCACAGAGAAAAATTCGTTTTGCACAGCCGAGATTTGCCCTGCGCGTGGAAAAATCGCTTTGCACGGAGAAAATCCGGCTGCGCAAGCCGGAAGGACGAAATCCGCCTTTGCAGTCCGAAACTCATTAAAAGTTATCCCGAATTTTGCTATTCTAGGCGCGTGGAAATCAAAATCTGCCCCAGATGCAAGCGTCCTTTTCTGGCAAGCAAAGGCGCGTGCGCGCACTGCCCGCAGCCTTACGCATATAATCAGGATTCGTGGGCGAATCTGGGCTGCCTGCTGATGACGATTATCCCGCTGTTTCTGATGATTATGTTCTGGTTTTTCTTTTTTCTCGGAATCTTTATGCGCTGAAAACGGTTCGGCTGCGAAAGAATACTAAAATTCAGCCGCGGATTTGCGCGGATAAGAAAAAGGATTTGAAATCTCGAATTTCAAACTCGAGATTTCAGGCAAATCCTGCTAATCCGCGCAAATCCGCGGCTGATTCTTCTTTTCCGGCTAATTCGCTTTTTTTCTCAACACAAAATTCGGCTGGTTCGCGTTGTTGGCGTTATTGTTTTGCTGGTTATTGTTCGCCGTTTTGGTTTCTTTCTGCGCTTCCTTTTCGTCCGATGTTCCCGTGACCAGAATCGTCGTCACGGCGTCGATGACGCCGACCGTTCCGTTGCGGCGCGTGTCGTTGTTGGTGATGACGACAAAGGCGAGAACCTCGCCGCCCGCACTGTCGGCGTAACCGGCGAGCGAATTGACGAAGGTAATCGAGCCGGTTTTCGCCAGCACTTTTCCTTTCACTTTCGCCAGCCGCCCGCCGAGCGTTCCGTCCGTCGCGGCAATCGGCAGCGAATCGGTAAAGACCTGCGCAAACGGGCTTTGCGCCGCGTAAATCAGCGCCCTGCCGAATGATTCGGGCGTGACGAAATCGAGCCGCGACAAGCCCGAGCCGTCGTAAATCTCGATTTCTTCGGTCGCGACGTTGTGCTGGCGCAGCCATTGCTTGATGAGCGCCGCGCCCGCCGTATCGTCGCCGCGCACGTTCTGGGGTCGCTGAATGTCGCCCGGCACGGTGTCGGAAAACCGTTTGCCGATGGTGCGCAAAATCAGCTCGGCGTAGAGATTCACGGAATGCTTGTTCATCTTGCGCACGATTTCGCCGAGCGTTGCGCTCTGGACGGAAGCCAGCTCCCGAGCGTTCGCCGTATCCAGCCGCTCGTCCGCCTTCCAGTCGCGCGAGCGGATTTCGCCTTCGATTGCGATGCCTTTTTTCTCCAGCGCCTCTTTCAGATTTTTCGCCGCCAGCCCTGCCGGGTTATGTACGGCGACGCGCGCGCCGAAATTTTTCGCGTTTCCCCAGACGTAGAAATTATTGTCCGACAGCCCGCGCTTGATGCCCGAGGCTTCGATGCCCGCATTATTCTCGGCTGCAGCAGCAGGCGGTTTGCCGATAGTTACCTGTATATAATCGGTCGAGGTGCGCGGCGCGCCGTTTTCGACGTTGATAAAAGCCTGATTGTCGTTAAAGGTCAGCGCCGAGGCTTCCGCGCCGTAATACCATTGCAGCTCGTTCCACGTCCAGCCGTCGCCGATGGTGTCGCCGCGAAAATAGCTCTCGTCGCCGGTGATGCCGCCTTTAACGCGCCGCAAGCCTTTCGCCTGCAATTGAGCCGCGAGATTTTCCAGCGCGGCGGCGTCGAAATCCGGCGCGCCTTCGCCGTAAAGCGTCAGGCTGCCGCCGAGCGTTCCGTCCGCTTCAATCTGATTTTCGGAATAAACGGAAGTTTTCCAGCGAAAATCCGCGCCGAGTTTGTCGAGCGCGACGATTGCGGTTAAGGTTTTCTGAATCGAAGCCGGATTGAAAAGCTTGCGCCCGTCGCGCGAGCAGACCACGCGCCCGTCCTTTAAACTGACCGCGAAAACGCCCCAGCGCGCATTGGCAAACTGGCTTTCGTCAATCCGGCGGTTGATTTTTTCGCATAAAGCCACGTCTTCCGCCCGCTGCGAGACGACCAGCGGATTGGCGAGATTGATGTCAGGCGCGGGAATCTCGAAAGGCGCGTCGCCGCCCGCGTCCGGCAAAACCGCCGCCCCGCCGTTGGAATCAGAAGAGTTTCCCGCCTGCTGCTGTTGTGATGTCGAATAGCAGCCGGAAAAAGTTAAAGCCAACAGAAAAAATGCCAAAAGGTGAATTCCGGCGAGCGAAAGATACTTCATTGATAATTCTTAATGCCGTGAATCGTAAATCGTAAATTCGTGAATCGTAAATCGAAAAAGATTTTAATTCAACACATTTCGATTAAAGCTAAACAACGATTCACGATTTACGATTCACGATTCTAGTGTTCGACGCGCAAATCCTTGCCCGTCATTTCGGTCGGTTTCTCGATGCCGAGGATTCCGAGAATCGTCGGCGCGATGTCTTCGAGCGCGCCGTCGGTGCGCAGGCGCGTGCCGTTGGCTCGCTCGTCTACCAGATGAAACGGGACGGGATTTGCCGTGTGCGCGTTGTTCGGCTCGCCCGTGTTTAAATCCGCCATTTCCTCGCAGTTGCCGTGGTCGCTCGTTATCAGCGCGACGCCGTTGACTTCCCTGATTTTTTTCACGATGCCGCCCAGGCAGCTATCGACAAACTGCACGGCTTCGATGGTTTTTTCCAGGTTTCCGGTGTGCGCGACGATGTCGGGCGCGGCGAGATTGACGATAAAAACGTCGTTTTCGCCCGCTTCCAGCCCGCGCAAAAGGCGGTCGGTGACTTTAAAGCTGCTCATTTCCGGCTGGAATTCGTGCGCCGAAGATTTCGGCGAAGGAACCAGCACACGCTGCTCGCACGGGTGCTCGACCTCGACGCCGCCGTTGAAAAAATACGTGATGTGCGCGTATTTTTCCGTTTCGGTCAGGCGGCAGTTCAGGACGCCGTTGCGGGCGAAAACCTGCGCCAGAACGTTCGATTCCTCGGCGGGCGGAAATGCGACGGGCAGCTCGAAGGCGCGGTCGTATTCGGTCAGGCAGACCGTGTGAATTTTCGGTTTTCCGACCGTCTGAAACTCGTCGGCGTCCGAAACCGAAAGCGATTTGACGAGCTGGCGCATACGGTCGGCGCGGTGATTGAAAAAGATGACGACGTCGTCGTTTTTAATGGTCGCCACGGGCGTTCCGTTCGGATTTTCCAGCACAATCGGCTGGATAAACTCGTCGGCGACGCCGCGCAAAAATGAATTGCGAATCGCCGTCACGGCGTCGCGGCTGCGCTCGCCTTCGGCGTGGACGAGCATCGTGTAGGCGCGGGCGGTGCGTTCCCAGTTCTGGTCTTTGTCCATCGCGTAATAACGCCCGCAGAGCGTAGCGACCGTGCCCAAGCCGATGTCAGCCAGCTTGATTTCCAGCGCCTCGACGTAAATGTCCGCCGTGCGGGGCGCGACGTCGCGACCGTCCAGAACGGCGTGGACGAAAACGTTCCGGACGCCGTTTTTTTTCGCCATCCGCACCAGCGAGAAAAGATTTTCCTGCGACGAATGAACGTCGCCGTCCGAAAGCAGCCCGACCAGGTGGAGCGTTGAATCTTTCGCCCGCCGCATCGCATCGACCAGAACCTCGTTTTCAAAAAACTCTCCCGAGCGGACAGCCTGCCGGATGCGCGCGATTTCCGAGTGAATAATGCGACCCGCGCCGATATTCATATGCCCGACTTCGCTGCTGCCCTTGACGCCTTCGGGCAAGCCGACGCGCGCGCCCGAGGCTTCCAGCAGCGTTTTCGGATATTTCGCGCAAATCTCGTCGTAATAGGGCGTGTGCGCCAGCGCAATGGCGTTGCCCTCGCGGCGGGGCGAATATCCCCAGCCGTCCAAAATCACAAGTGCGAGCGGTCTGCGTATTTTACTGCTGCTCATATCATCTGCTGCTGCTGACGTTCCAAAACTAAAGCTCCAATTTCCAAGTTTAAATGTCCGCATTGATTGGCTTTTATTAAACGCGCGCCGCCGGAGGAAATTGCCGCGTCCGGAAAATATAATAACATTTTTCTTCGTTTAATAAGCGTTCGGAGCGGCTCGCTCCATCCAGCGTTCGGGCGCTTTCAGGGCTGAGAAACCGAATTTTTCGTAAAGCGCGTGCGCGTCGCGCGTCGCCAGAATCCAGCGCCGGAAGCCCTGCAAATCCGGGTGATTAATAATCGTCTCCATCAGCCGTTTGCTCAAGCCCCGACCGCGATATTCCGCCAGAATATAAACATCGCCGAGATAGGCAAACGTCGCGTAATCGGTCACGACGCGGGCGAACCCGATTTGATTTTCGCCTTTATAGACGCCAAAAGGCAAGGAGTTTTTTATCGCCGTGGCGGTCTGCTCGAAGGTTCTTTCGCGCGCCCAGTAGGATTCTTCCGCCAGAAATTTGTGAATCGCGTCCAATTGCAGCCGCGCGTGGTCGGTGCTGATGGTGAATTCACCGTTTTGCCATTCGTGGAAGCTCATCTTTAGTTTATTTAGTTCATCTCGTATTTCGCCTTGCAGGTCGGGCATTCGGCAAGCTGTCTGACGCCGCTGATAGGGATAATCGGAATCAGGAAAAACAGCGTGATAAAGCGCATTCCTTTTTTCTCTCTGAACGACGCGACCGTGCCGCACTGACCGCAGCGCATCGGCGCGGTGGCTTGCGAACCCCAGGAAAAGAATTTTGTACCGATGATTAAGAACATAATTTTACACAGCGAAAGAAGCCTTTTTGAATTTACAAGAGGATTTTACTGCATTGCCGGATAATTCGCCAAAAAGTTTTCGACCTCGCGCCTCGATTTGAGGCGAATTATCTTTTTTTCGTTTTCAAAGCGTTTCAGCAGGGCTTCGACTTTCGGTTTAGACCGCAGCGGATAATTCCACGTCCATTTGACGAACTCCCAATCGAATTTTTCGTCGCAGCCGTCAGCCATATCCGGGCGCCTGCCTTTGCGGTAGAACGCGAGTCTTTTCAAAATGCGATAGACGCAGAGCGCGCGCGGCATATCGAGAAAAAACACCGTGTCGCACTTATCCAGACGCATTTCCATCGTGCCGCTGTAATTGCCGTCGATTATCCACGCCTCGCCCGCCAGAGCCTTTTCCACCGCAGCTTTCCACTCGTCTTCGTCGGTCGTTCCGACCCAGTTCGGCTTCCAGTAAAGGCGGTCGAGGTGAATGACTTTCAAGCCCGTTTTTTCGCCCAGGCGGCGGGCGAAAGTGGATTTGCCCGAGCCGCACGAGCCGATGACCAGAACTCTTTTCATTCGTATTATTACGAAAGAAAGCTTATTGTTGTTCGTGCCATTTGCGCAACAGTTCTTTTTCTCTTTCCGCGTCGATTCCGGCTTTCAGCGGTTCGTCCGGTTTCGTTTTTCGCCACGCGAGAGTATCGTGAACGGTGTCGCGCAAAGGTCGGAATTCAAGCCCGATTTTCAAGGCTTTATCGACGTTTACCGCCAAAAATCCTTTCATTTCCTCGACGGATTCCGGCAGATACAAGGGCATCTCGCCCCACGCACCGACCGTTTCGCGGTTCATAAATTCTTCGCTCACCCAGGTAAAATGCGCGTCGCTGCCGCTCGTGTTCTTGATTTCTTCGAGCATCATTTGCATCGTCAGCTCAAACGGCTTGCTCGTGACGTTATAAATTCCCGCCGCGTTTTGCTCGACCGCTTTCACAATCCAATCGGACAAATCGCGAACGTCTATAAACTGCACGAAACGCTCCGGATTGCCCGGCGCTAAAACCTCGCCGCCGCGCGCGACGCGCATCACCCAGTAAGTAAAACGGTCGGTCGGGTCGAAAGAGCCGACAATCAAACCCGACCGAACCTGCAAAACTCTGCCCGGCATCGCTTTTTCGGCTTCGCGCTCGCACAAAACTTTCAGACCGCCGTACATTTCGCCCAGAGCAACCGCCGAAAAATCGCCTTTCAGGTCAACCGCCGCGACTTTTTCCAACTGTTCTTCATTCAATTCGGCGGCGGGCGCGGTTTCGTCGAAATCCGGTTCGGAAAATCCGGCGTAAGCCGAGATGCTGGAAATAAAAACGTATTGATTGACCACGTTTTTTAAGGCTTCCGCCGACATTTTCACGCTTTGCGGCAGATAGCCGCACGTGTCAATCACGGCGTCCCATTTTCGCCCGCTCAACCCGTCCAAATCGCCGTGACGGTCGCCGCGTATCTGCTCGACGCCGGCGAAATTTTCCGACGAATATCTGCCGCGATTGAAAAGCGTCACCTCGTGACCGCGAGCGTGCGCCGCCGCGATTAAATGCCGACCTAAAAATTTCGTCCCGCCGATAATGAGAATTTTCATACGTTTATAAAAGTGAAAAAGGAAAAGGTGAAAAGGTGAAAAAGCGGGTTGAGCAAACATCAACCAAACTTTTTCACTTTTTCACTTTTTCACTGTTTCACTTTTTATCCTTTTCAGCTTTTTATTTGATAAAACGCTTTTCTGCCCAAATATCGAGCCGCGCTGCCCAAATCTTCTTCGATTCTGAGCAGTTGATTGTATTTCGCGATGCGGTCGGAGCGCGAGAGCGAGCCGGTTTTGATTTGCCCGGCGTTGGTCGCCACCGCCAAATCGGCGATAAAGGAATCTTCCGTCTCGCCCGAGCGATGCGAGATGACGACGGTCATATTGTTGGTTTTGGCAAGCTCGATGGCGTCCAGCGTTTCGGTCAGAGTGCCGATTTGATTGACTTTTATCAAAATCGAATTCGCCGCGCCGGTGTCGATTCCCTTTTGCAGAAACTTCGTGTTCGTGACGAACAAATCGTCGCCGACGAGCTGGATTTTTTTGCCGAGCTGCGCGGTGATGTTTCGCCAGCCGTCCCAATCGGATTCGCCCATCCCGTCTTCGATGGAGATAATCGGATATTTATTCACCCAATCCGCCCAGTAAGCGACCATTTCGTCGGAAGAAAGCTCGCGTTTATCGCTCTTTTTGAAAACGTATTTGCCGCCCGAGTAGAATTCACTCGCCGCCGGGTCGAGCGCGAGCAGAACGTTTTCGCCCGCCTTATACCCGGCTTTTTCGATGGCTTCTAAAATAGTCTCAATCGCTTCCTCATTCGATTTCAGATTCGGCGCAAAGCCGCCTTCGTCGCCGACGCTCGTCGCGTAGCCGCGCGATTTCAGAACCTTTTTCAGATTGTGAAAAATCTCCGCGCCCGCCCGCAAGCCTTCCGAAAACGTTTCAGCGCCGACCGGCATAATCATAAATTCCTGAAAATCGACGTTGTTGTCGGCGTGCGCGCCGCCGTTGATGATGTTCATCATCGGCACGGGCAGAGTTTTCGCGTTTGCGCCGCCGATGTAGCGATAAAGCGGAACTTCCAGAAAAGCCGCCGCCGCGCGCGCCGTCGCCATCGAAACCGCCAGCAGAGCGTTTGCGCCGAGATTCGATTTGTTTTCCGTGCCGTCCATCGCCAGCATCGTTTCGTCAATCAAAGTCTGGTCGAGAGCGTCCAAGCCTTCCAGCTCGTAAGCGATTTTCTCGTTGACGTTTTCGACCGCGTTCAAAACGCCTTTGCCGAGATATCGCGCCGCGTCGCCGTCGCGCAGTTCGACGGCTTCGTTTTCGCCCGTCGACGCGCCCGAAGGCACAGCCGCGCGCCCCGTTTCGCCCGATTCCAAAATTACTTCCGCTTCCAGCGTCGGATTGCCGCGCGAATCCAGAATTTCACGCGCCCAGACTTGTTCGATTAGACTCATTTTGATAAAGACTCCGTTTTTTTTATTAGAAAGATTTGATAAAGCTTATCTGATAAATTTAACGTGAATCGGAAGGAAAAACAAAAACAGCGGTTATTTATCCGCTTTCAGCTCAACTTTGACGGCGAGCATATTGGAACGGCAGTTTCTGACTTCAATCCGCGATGAATCTTCGTTCAGCGGCACTTCTTCACAATTAGCTATCGTAGCGAAAACAGTGTAAGAACCTAACAGAGCCGGTTGAAAGGGACGCTGATTTTCGCTGCGCAGAATAAATGTGCTTTCTTTTGAGGGCGGCTCAAGCCACTCCAGTTTTTTCAAATCGGCTTCAAACTCTAATGTTTCGCCCGGCTTAATCGCCCGCTCATCAACGCCGTAAAAACCCAAAGCTTCCCCATAATTCGAGACAGGCAGAGTTTTAGCGAAAATAAAATGTATTCCGCGAAAATCCTTCAAATTCAAAGTCTCGCTCGCTTGATTCGTAATCTTCACTTTCACCAGCCACGCGCCGGAATTTACAAAAAACGTCGGATTTTCCGACGAAATGGAAATATCCAGCTTTTGCCGTGGCTGCTGCTGCTGAGCGTCTGACTGAGCGAAAGAAACAATCGCCGACAAGCCGATAAACAGAATCGAAAACAAAACTTTAAGCTTCATTAGTGACTTTCTCCTGATTAACTTTTTCCAGCCTGACTCTTAAAATCCGGCGTTTATCGACCTTTTCGACGCGAAAAACGTGTCCGTTATACGGAACGGTTTCGCCCTCGTTCAAAATCTGCCCCGATTCGTTCATCAAAAACCCGGCAATCGTCGTGTAGCTTTCCGAAACCGGCAGATTCATTCCCAGGCGGCGATTCAAATCGCGCACCGCCAAGCCGCCGTCCAAAAGGTATGCGCCGTCCTGAATTTTCTGAATCTGCTCGTTGACTTCCTCGTCGTGCTCGTCGGAAATATCGCCGACGATTTCTTCCAGCAGGTCTTCGAGCGTGATGATTCCCTCGACGCCGCCGTGTTCGTCTACCACAAAGCCGAAGTGAAATTTTTCTCTCTGCATCTGGCGCAGAACGTCTTCAAGCCGCGCCGTATCGACGACGTAAACCGGCTTTTGCAGAACCTTTTCCAGCCGGAAGCTTTTCGGGCGCAGAAGAAAAGGCATCACGTCTTTCGAGTGAATGAAGCCCGCGATGTCGTCGAGCGATTCGCGATAAACCGGCAGGCGCGAGTAGCCGTATTGACGAAAAGCGCGCCCGATTTCTTCCAGCGTGGACGCCGCCGGGATGGCGGCGATTTCCGTGCGCGGAATCATCGCCTCACGCACGGTCGTCTCGGAAAACTCGAAAACGCGATTGATTAATTTACGCTCTTCCTGATTCAAATGCCCGCTTTCCTCGGAAATTTTGACGAGCTGGCGGATTTCGTCTTCCGTGTAAATCGAGGCGTGCTCGCTGGTGGCGTGCAAGCCGAAAAGATTGACGGTTTTCGCGCTCGCCCAATCCAGCGCGTGGATGAAAGGCTTAAAGGTTTTATAAAAAATCAGCATCGGCAGCGCCGTTCCCATCGCCACTTTTTCGGCAAGCTGCAAGCCGAACAGCTTCGGCGCCTGCTCGCCCAGCACGATGTGCAAACACGTAACGATGATAAAGGCGATTAGATAGGAAACGAAATGCCGCGCGCCTTCGGGCAGATACGCACTCAGAACGCCGCCGAGCATCGCCTCGACGACCGGCTCGCCCAGCGCGCCTAAACCTAATGAAGCCAGCGTGATGCCGAGCTGCGAAGCGGAAAGATACGCGTTCAGATTGTCGAGCAGATTCAGCAGACGCTGCGCGCTTTTATTGCCTTCGGCGGCGAGCGTCTCGATGCGCGAGCGGCGCACGCCGACGTAGGCGAACTCAGCCGCCACGAAAAAGCCGTTTAAGGCTACCAGAAGCAGCACGGCGGTAATTTTGACGGCGATTGAAAGCCAGGAAGAAGCCTCGGCGGGCGCGGCAGGAACATCGCCCGCAAAGAAAAGCAAGATACTACTGAAAGAATCGTCCATTGCTGAAAAGTTGCTGATTTTATCAGCCAAAGAAAAAGCTTTTAAAATTAATTTTCGATTATAACACTTTTAGACACCTGATGGTAAGACTTTCTATATCTCGCCGAAGCGCGCGTTTTCCAGAATGTCCTGAATTAAAGGCTGGCACGAGCCGCAGCCGCCGCCTGCGCGGCAGAGGTCGATTACTTCCTCGACGGTTTCCAGCGAATATTCGTTCACCGCCCGCTCAATCGTTTCTTCCGAAACGCCGAAACACGTGCAGACGAGCGCCTTTTCGCCCGTAAATTCTTCGAGCTGCGCGGCGCGAAAATCCGCCAGCGCCGCCTGCAAAGCGTCGAGACACAAATCGGCGCAATGCCTGCGGCTGGCGGGAAATTTCCCGATTTCGTTTTCGATTTCTCTTTGCAGCTCCGCGTGGTCTAAGCCGTGCAGCTCGGTTAATTTTCCGCCCGCGAGTTTTTCCGCCAGCTTTTCCGCCGCCGCGATTAGAAAACCGCAGCCGTTGGTTTGATATCTCGCTTCGAGAATTTCCTTTGTTTCGCTTTGAATCCGCAGGGTAAAGCGCGCCGCCGCGCCGCAGACAAAGCTGGCTTCCGTCCCGACGGCGTTCGCGCCCGCAACTCTGCCCGCGCGACGCGGAGCGCGAAATTTTTCGCCGATTTTTTCGGGATAGAAGCTCACTCGTAAATCGTAAATCGTAAATCGTTAATAGTAAAATTCATTTTCGGGCGACTGATTTACAATTTGCGATTAACGATTTACGATTTACTTTTATGAAAGTTTTTCCTGTCTTTTGCCTTATTTCTTTTGCCTTATTTTTCTCGGCTTGCCGCCCGTCCGCCGCGCCGGTTTCGGTTTCCAATCGCCCGGTTTCCGTCAACGGCGTGCCGCAGACGAATCTGCCGATGCCGCCCGCAAAAACGGTCGAAAATCTCGGCTGGCAGACCTTCGACAACAAGCAGACGAAGCTCGGCGAGATGAAAGGCAAAGTCACGGTGCTGGATTTCTGGGCGACCTATTGCCCGCCGTGTCTTGAGGAAATTCCGCATCTGGTCAGCTTGCAGGAAAAATACGGGGCGCAGGGTTTTGAAGTCGTCGGCTTGCACGTCGGCGGCGACGAAGACCGCCCGCGCGTGCCCGAATTCGTCGAAAAACTGAAGATGAATTACACGCTCGCCTACCCGGAAGACGATTTGACCGAGGCGCTTCTGGGCGGCAATTCGGCGATTCCGCAGACTTTCGTCTTCGGGCGCGACGGAAAATTAATCAGAAAAATCGTCGGCTTCGACAAGGAAAAAAAAGCCGAGCTGGACGCCGCCGTCGAACAGGCAATCAGAAATTAATTTGAACGAATCAGGCGCGGAAAAACCGAAACCGAAGTTTTCCACGGTCGAGCAAATCTCGGCTGGCGGCGTGGCTTTTCGCCTGACCGCTTCGGGCGAAATCGAGACGGCTATCGTCTCCGCCAAGCCGAGCCTGCGCTGGCAATTGCCGAAAGGCATCATCGACGCGGGCGAAACGCCGGAAATCGCCGCCGTCCGCGAGGTGCGCGAAGAAGCCGGAATCGAGACCGAGCTGCTGGAATTGATTGAAAAAGTCGAATACTGGTATGTCGGATTTCACAGGGGCGACCGCGTGCGCTTTCACAAATTCGTCTATTTTTATTTGCTGAAATACCTGCGCGGCGACGTCGCCGACCACGACCACGAAATCGCCGAAGCGCGCTGGGTGAAACCCGCAGAAGCGATTGAAATGCTGGCGTTTAAAAGCGAGAAACAGGTCGTCGAAAAGTCTCTTGAATTAATCAAAAGATTGGCTTGATGCTGTTTCAATCGATTTTTTCTTTGCGAACGGACAGGAAAAATGGCTTTTAATAAAAAGAAAAAACGAAAAATAGTCGTTGGCGAAAAAGAATATTATTGGTCGGCAACCGGAGACGACGGCTGGATAAGCCTGTGCGTTATGACGGACGTTCAGGGAAGTCCGAAGCTTCTTTGCAAATTCGATTATCATCATCTCCCAATCAAGTCCAATTGCGGCGAGAAAGATATTACCGTTCGGACGAATCAATTTGTAATTACGCCTTATACGGTTCGCCAAACAATTCTTTATGCACTTTCAATCGGCTGGAAGCCATTTGAAAAAGGAAAGGATTTAGACCTGCATCATATTGACGACAAAATTGATTTAAGGCTGGATAAAAACAGAATTGTAAATGACAAAGATTTTTGGTTCCAATTCAGCCTCTATGCCGCAGGCATAAAAAATAAAGAATGAGAGACATTCCCGTCGGCAACGGCTCTTTGCTCGTCACTTTTGACGAAAAATACCAGATACGCGACGTTTATTTTCCGCACGTCGGGCAGGAAAATCACACGGAAGGCTATCCGTTTCGCTTCGGCGTCTGGGCGGACGGCGAGTTTTCGTGGATTTCCTCGGACGACTGGAAACGCCAGCTGCGCTACCGGAAGGAAACGCTCGTCACGGACGTTCATCTGATTAACGAACGGCTCGGCTTGGAAATCGTCTCGCGCGATACGGTGGCGAGCCACGAAAACATTTTCCTGCGCTCGGTCCGCGTCGGCAATCTGCGCGATGCGCGGCGCGACGTGCGCGTTTTTCTGCATCACGATTTTCGCATCTCGGAAAACAAGGTCGGCAACACGGCGTTTTACGACCCGGAAACCGTGGCGCTGATTCACTACAAGCGCGACCGCTATTTTCTGATTAACACCGAGCCGCATTTCGATTCGTTCGTGACGGGCAGAAAGGATTTCGGCGACCAGGAAGGAACGTGGCGCGACGCCGAAGACGGAGTTCTTCAGGGCGGCGCGATAACGGAAGGCTCGGTCGATTCGACGATTGCGGTTCACCTCGCGCTCGAAGCGCAGGAGACGCGCGATTTTTTCTACTGGATTGCGGCGGGAAAATCGCACGAGGAAGTCGCCGGGCTGAATCAACTGGTCAAAGGTCACACGCCGAACCGTTATCTCGCCTACACGGAAAATTACTGGCGCGTCTGGGTAAACAAAAACGACATCGATTTTGCGGATTTGCCGCCGGAGACCATCGAATTATTCAAGCGCTCGCTGCTGGTCGTTCGCACGCAGATTGACAACGACGGCGCGATTTTAGCCGCCAACGATTCGGACGTGACCTTGCGCGCGACCGACCATTACAGCTATCTCTGGACGCGCGACGGCGCGCTGGTCGCCAATGCGCTCGACCTTGCCGGTTATCCCTCGCTGGCGCGCAGGTTCTATGAATTGTGCGGGAAAATCATTCACGACAACGGCTATTTTTTGCAGAAATACAATGCCGACGGGACGGTCGCTTCCGGCTGGCACGCGGCGTGGGACGTCTGGGCGAAAAAACGGCTCGTGCCGATTCAGGAAGACGAAACGGCGCTGGTCGTGTGGGCTTTGTGGCAGCATTACGACCGCTACCGCGACATCGAATTCGTGCGGCGGCTGTATCGCCCGCTGATTATCAAGGCGGCGAATTTTATGTGTATGTTTCGCGACGCGGAAACGAAACTGCCGCTGCCGAGCTGGAATCTATGGGAAGACCGGCGCGGGATTCACACTTTCACCTGTTCGACCGTGGTCGGCGGATTGCGCGCGGCGGCTCGTTTCGCGTATCTTTTCGGCGAAACGGAATTTGCGGAAAAATACGAAGAGGCGGCAGACGAAATCGTCGGCGCGATGCGCGAGCATCTTTACAGCGTTAAGTCAGGGCGTTTTCTCCGCGCCTTGCAGTATCACGGCGACGATTATTTCGAGCCGGATGAGACGCTCGACGCGTCGCTTTTCGGCACGTTTTATTTCGGCGCGTTTAAAGCGGACGACGAAGCGGTGAAAAAAACTATGCGAGACGTCAGAGAGCATCTGTGGGCGCAGACCGAAATCGGCGGCGCGGCGCGCTACGAAAACGACGGCTATATGCGCGTGACCGAACAGGCGACCGGAAACCCCTGGTTTATCTGCACTTTATGGCTCGCGGATTTTTATATTGCGGGCGCCGAAACGCGCGCGGATTTGGACGAGGCGCTGGAGATTTTGCAGTGGACGGTCAGGCGCGCCCTGCCTTCCGGCGTGCTGGCTGAACAGGTCAATCCGCTGAACGGCGCGCCCGTTTCCGTTTCGCCCCTGACGTGGTCGCACTCGACGTTCGTCGCGACGGTGATGAATTATTTGAATAAACTTAAAATAATCTGATGGAAAAATACCGGACGCTGCTGCCGCGCTTTTGCGCGATAATTCTCGACATCATCCTGCTTCTGCCGCTGGGTATTATCACGGAGCTGATAAAAGGCGCGGAATTTTCCCAGGAGGCTAAATTCGCTTTACTTCTCGCGGTCAATCTGGCGCAGACGACTTACTTTATCGTAATGCACGGTCTTTTCGGACAGACGGTCGGAAAAATGCTGATGAAGGTCAGGGTTTTAGACGTCGTTTCCGAATCGGCGATAAAATTCCGGCAGGCGTTTATCAGGGATTTGCCGCAGCTGCTGTTTACGATAGGCTCGTTTATTTTCCTTTATCCGTTGTCGCCAGACCAGATTGACCCGAATTCGCCGGATTACTGGAAAAATCCGATTTTTGTTTTAATGTTCGTTTGGGGCGTTTCAGACGCACTGGCGGTTTTAACCAACGATAAACGACGCGCGCTGCACGATTATCTCGCCGGAACCGTCGTGGTCAGGATAGAGCAAAATCCGGATATGCGATAAATTTCCGGCAGCGTTCTTTGCGCCTTTCGCCTCTGGCGGGGCTTTGCGCTAAACTTATTCTAATGAGACGAGCAAAAATTTTAGCTACACTCGGACCGGCGTCGAATTCGCCGGAAATTCTTGAACTGCTGATGCTTGCCGGATTAAACGCGGTGAGAATAAATATGTCGCACGGCGAGCGCGCCGAGCACGCCGAAACCATCCGCCGCGCCAGAGAGGTCGCGCGAAGACTGGACAAGCCTTTGTCGGTTCTGGTCGACCTTTCCGGTCCCAAAATACGCACGCGGAAACTGCAGAACGGAATGCCGGTCGAGCTTAAAGACGGCGCGCGCTTTACCATCACCTCGCGCGACGTCGTCGGCAGCGCCGAGGAAGTTTCGACCACTTTCACCGAGCTTCCGAAGCTCGTCCAGCCCAACGCGCGGATTCTGCTTGACGACGGCGCAATCGAGCTGGAAGTAGAAAAATCGACGGGCGACGACCTCGTCACGCGCGTCGTCAACGGCGGCTGGCTCGCCGAGCGCAAAGGCATCAATCTGCCGAATACGGTTCTGCCGATTCCGAGCCTGACGGAAAAAGACCGCGCCGACCTGGAATGGGCGGTGACCGAGCAGAACGCCGATTACATCGCGCTGTCGTTCGTCCGCAAAGCTGAAGACTGCGTCGAGGTTAAAAACCTTATCAAGCAGTTGAACAAGCGCAAATCGAGCCGCCCGCTGCTGGTCGCCAAAATCGAAAAGGCGGAAGCGATTGAAAATCTCGATGCGATTCTGAGGGCGACCGACGGCGTGATGGTCGCGCGCGGCGATTTGGGCGTCGAAACCAGCACCGAGCTGGTTCCGGTCTATCAGAAAACGATTATCGAAAAAGCCGTCAAAGCCGACCGCTTCGTCATCACGGCGACGCAGATGCTGCAATCGATGATAAACGAGCCGCGCCCGACGCGCGCCGAAGCCTCGGACGTGGCAAACGCCGTCTGGGACGGAACGGACGCCGTGATGCTGTCGGGCGAAACGGCGACCGGAAAATATCCGGTCGAAGCCGTAGCGACGATGGCGCGCATCATCAATTCGGCGGAAACCGTGAAAACGACCAAGCTGCGCCGTCCCTGGAAATTCAGCGAGGAGCCGACCGGTAGAACCTCGCAGGCGCTCTGCAAAGCCGCGGCGATTTGCGCGCGCGAGATTAAGACCGATAAAGTCGCCGTTTTTACCGAATCCGGCTTGATGGCGCGCCGCCTGTCCAGCGTTCGTTCCGGCTTGCAGACCTTTGCGCTGACAAACTCCGACGACGTGCGCAACCAGCTTTCGCTGATTTGGGGCGTCGAGCCGTTTTGTCACGAAAATAAAAAGACGACCGAGAAAATGCTGAAAGAAGGCGAGGACACGCTGCTGAAAGCCGGCGTCGTCGACCAGGGCGAAACGATTGTGATGATGGCTGGCAGGCTTTCCGGCTCGGGACTTTCAAGCTCGGTCATCGTCTGGACAATCGGCGAAGACGTGCCGCGACGTTAGCCGGGCGAGCCGTCTTCGATTTTCGATTTTTCGGAAAAGATTTCTACACGTCAGCCGTTACCCGGACTTCGACTATCTCATTTGCCCGCGCGGGCGACGTTTGCCCGCTAATCCTCACGGTGTTGTCGCCGCCGTCGAGCTGCCAGCCGCCCAAATCTTCGGTTTCGCCGGTCGAAAGCCGGAAATGTTTCACCGGGTTGTCGGTCGTGTGATTTGCGGCGCTGATTTCGATTGTGCCCTCGATGGTCGTATCGGGCGGCGAGAGCAGCGTCACGCTGCCCCTGACGTTGTAATCCCAAAATCCGGGCGGGTTAAAGGTCTGCGACGTTTCGTATCGCCCGGCGTCGTCGGTTCTGACCCTGAGCGTTCTGGTAATGGTCGGCATCGGATATCTTCCCTCAAATGAAAACTTTTTTTGCAAATTATTCTATCACGAATGCCTTCCGCCGCCGCAGCGCAAAATTCAAACGGCGGAGCGCGCGAAAAAATATTGTTTATTGAAAAACCGTTGTGATAACCTTTTTATACAGCAGCAGCAGACTGTGTAATTTTGACGAGCAAGGGAGATTTTCATGACGAATTCATTTCAACTTTCCGCGTCCGAGGCGGACGGCGACGCCGACTTCAGCAAAGGTTCTATCTTTTTCATCGGCACGGCGACGGTCATTCTGCGCTACGCCGGTTTCACAATCTTAACCGACCCGAATTTTCTGCACGCGGGCGACCACGTGCATCTCGGCTACGGTCTGACGTCGGAGCGCCTGACTAATCCGGCAATCGACATCGAAGATTTGCCGCCGCTGGATTTATGCGTTTTGTCGCATTATCACGGCGACCATTTCGACCGCATCGCCGAAGAAAAGCTGGACAAGAATTTACCGATTGTCACGACCAATCACGCGCGCGAAGAGCTGGAAGCGAAAGATTTTCGCCGCGCCATCGGGCTGGACACGTGGGAAGCGGTCGATTTTACCAAAGGCTCGGCGCGCCTGCGCATTTCTTCGATGCCCGGTCAGCACGGTCCCGGCATCGTCGATTTCGCGCTGCCGCCCGTGATGGGCAGCGTGCTGGATTTTGAAACGATGGACGCCCGGAGGCTTTTGCGTCTTTATGTTTCCGGCGACACGCTTGTGATGGACGAGCTGAAGGAAATCCCTCAGAGATTTCCCGAAATCGACCTCGGGCTTTTTCATCTCGGCGGCACGCAGATTATGGGCGTGATGCTGACGATGGACGGCGAGCAGGGCGTCGAGGCAATCAAAATCATTCGTCCCGAAAAGGCGATTCCCATTCATTACAACGATTACGACGTTTTCAAATCGCCGCTCGAAGACTTTAAACGCGCCGTCGAAGAAGCCGGTCTGAGCGAAAAAATCATCTATCTCAACCACGGCGAAACGTATAACTTTGAAGTTCCGGCGAGCCGCCGCCGACAGGTTTCGGCGTAAAGAAGCCGGGGAGTCGGGGAGCAGAGGAGTCTGGGAAAAGGTTGAATTTGCTCAACGTTTCTCCTCTACTCCATTTCTGCCCGACTCCCCGGCTTCTTTAGCTGCCGCTGCCGCCGCCGGCTTCCATACTTTTTTCGTCAACAATCTGGCGACCTAATTTATTCGGGTCGAAGTAGGCGTGAAAGCGTGTGATTTTACCGTCGCCGCCGAATTCCAGAATGCTGACGCCTTCGTAAGAAAATGAATTGCCGTCGGCGCTCGTGCCTTCGGACTGCCATTCGAGCGCGGCGGTTTTATCCGTGATGATTTGATTGCGAAACGTCGATTTGATTTCGTCGAAATTAGCGCGGTAGCTTTGCCAGAATTGGCGCGCGCCTTCGATGCCGGTTCTGTTGTCGGCGGTCACGACGTTGCCGATTTCGCACTCGTCGCCGAATAATGAGCTGATGGTTTCCAAATCGCGCCCGGATTCGAGTTTGCCGAGCGCCTCTACAAATTTTTTCGCTAAATCTTCTGCCATTTTCACCTTCCCCTTATCTCGTATTTTTTTTTAGAGATTGTTCAGCTTGTCTTCCGGTCAAATAAATACACGCCGAGCGGCAAATCCGTCCGCGCCGCAGCGGAAGGCGAAAACGAGCCGACCGCGCAGAGAAGCATTTACTGCCGGGAACAATTTC
>JALZHR010000204.1 GCA_030860665.1 Acidobacteriota bacterium | reverse complement strand
ATGCTACAGCAGGAGAATGTAAATGAAGCTATCGAAGCCTTCACCGAAAACTCAGAATTTAATCGGCTGCGGCGTTCTCGTTCTGCTGATTTTCGTCGGCATCGGCGGTTATATCGGCTGGAGAGTTTATTCGTTCTTCAGCGAGTTCTCGACGCGCGCGCGGGTGGAAATTCCGGACGAGCTGAGCGAGCCGAGAGTTTTGAAGGGCGCGGAATTTTTATCGAAAAACGAGATTTTCAAGCTGAATCAGGGCAGTTACGTCGAAACCGTCAAAAAAGCCGCCGCGGCAGCCGACGAAAAGGAAAAGCAGAGAATCATCAGCGGCTATTCGGCGAAAAAGGTTTACAATTTCGACGACCTGAAAATATGCGGCGGTGAAATCGTCGCCGCCGGTGAATTCGGCGTTCAGGTTCTCGACTTAAACGGCGGCTTTAAACGCGGGATTTTATTCGAGCCGACTTTGACGAAAATCAAGATGGGCTGGTATCAGCAGGATGACTACAAGCCCGCAGCGGACAACCTGCAAATCGTCGATTTCGACGGCGACGGCAAATGCGAATTCTTTTCCCACGGCACGACGGAAGGCGTGACCGCCTACGGGAACGACGGAAATATCATCTGGAAATACGGCGGCGAGGAAACGGCGGACGTGTTTAAGGAAAGAGATATTGAAAACGAGGTTTACGTGACCGAAGCCGCCGCCGGAGATTTGGACGGCGACGGAACAGCCGAATATATCGTCGGTCGCAGCAACGACGGAATCCGCGCGTTTGACAGAAACGGAAACGAAAAATGGTTTCAGCCCGAAGAATTTCCGAGCGCCGCGATGCAGGTGCTGGACGTCGACGGCGACGGTCGCGGCGAGCTTCTGGAAATAGGCAGCAAAACGAAAATCCGCGACGGCTTGCGCGGAAACGTCGTCGCGGAGCCAAAAGGCGGCTACAGCGATATGCTTCTTTTTACCGAGGATAAAAATAAAAGGAAAGCCCTTCAGTTCTGCGACATCGACGGTAACAAGCTCGTCTGCGCCGATGAAAACGGAACGAAGTTTATCGAATCCGAAGCGCCTTTGAGCGAGGTGAAGGCAAAAACGCCCGTCGAGCTTCCGAAATCTACGCCGATTGATTTCGGAAACGGCGTTGTCGCCGTGCCGGGCGAGGCGTTCGGGCGCGATACCGAAAGCGTTTACAAGCCGAAAGCCGTCTGGGTTTCTCTGCGAAAGGACAAGCCGAAATATCTCGCGGTTATCGCATCTTTTATCGGCATCCCGCGCGCCAATTTCTATATTTACGAGCCGAACGGAACGCTCGTCTATCACGAGCTTTTGCCGGAAGACGCCGAAACGATAGCTGCGATTCCGGCGAACCAAACCGACGAAATCGTCATCGCAGGAAAGGACACGATTTGGAAATTTACGCCGCGGTAAACGGCGGAAATTTTACTCACACATTGACATTAGCCGCAGGCAAGTGTTAGAAGTCAAATGTCAGGCGCGAGCAACGCACTGACATATTTTTTTCAAAAAAATGGGCAAAAATTTAGTCATTGTCGAATCGCCCGCGAAGGCGAAAACGATTAACAAATATCTCGGAAGCGATTACTTGGTAATGGCTTCCATCGGGCATATCAAGGATTTGCCGATGAAAGAACTCGGCGTGGACATCGAGAATAATTTCGAGCCGAGCTACGAGGTCATTCCCGACGCAAAGAAAAGAAACAACAAAAAAGTAGTCTCCGAGCTGAAAAAAGCGGCGAAAGAATCCGACGCCATTTTTCTCGCGGCTGACCCCGACCGCGAAGGCGAAGCCATCTGCCAGCACCTCGCCGAAGAAATCGTCCCGAAGCGCCCGGCGAAACCCGTTTTTCGCGTGATGTTCAACGAAATCACGAAAAACGCGATAAAAGACGCTTTTAAAGAACCGAAACAGGTCAATCAAAATCTGGTCGACGCGCAGCAGGCGCGCCGCGTGCTGGACAGGCTGGTCGGTTACAAGGTCTCGCCGATTCTCTGGAAAACCATCGGCGGAAAACTTTCAGCCGGGCGCGTGCAGACGGTTGCCGTCCGGATGATCGTCGAGCGCGAGCGTGAAATCGAAAATTTCGTGCAGACCGAATACTGGACGATTATCGCCAATCTTTCGGCGAAGCTGCCGCCGAAATTCGACGCGCGGCTTTATAAGATTGAAGATTTAACGGTAAAAACGAGCGGCTTCGACCAGGATTTAAAGAAAAACGAAACGCACATTAAAGACGAGCAGACGGCGAAATCAATCGTCGAAGAAGCCGAAAAGCAGGATTTTATTGTCGATTCGGTGACGACGAAAGAGCGAAAGCGCAATCCCGTGCCGCCGTTTATCACGTCGAAATTGCAGCAGGAAGCTTCGCGAAAACTGAATTTCCCGGTCAAAAAGACGATGACCGTCGCGCAGAAGCTTTATGAAGGCGTCGAAGTCGGCGCGGAAGGCGCGGTCGGTCTGATTACCTATATGCGCACCGATTCGACGCGCGTCTCGGACGCGGCTTTAAACGATTTGCGCGACTTTATCGGTGCGAGTTACGGGGCGAAATATCTGCCGGAAAAACCGGTTTTCTACAAAACCAAAGGCGGCGCGCAGGACGCGCACGAAGCGATTCGCCCGACTGATGCCAACCGCACGCCGGAAAGCCTGAGAAGTTACTTAAGTCCCGACGAATTAAAGCTTTACACGCTCATCTGGAAACGTTTTGTCGCCTCGCAGATGACGGCGGCGATTTTTGACCAGACGACGATCGACATCAAAGCCGGGCGCTACACTTTTCGCGCGACCGGCTCGGTGCAGAAATTCGACGGTTTTCTGAAGGTCTACCAGGAAGGACGCGACGAAAAACCGCAGGACGGCGAGGACGAAGACGCCGAGCTGACCCTGCCGAAAGTCGAAAAAGGCGAGCGGCTGAATCTGAACAAAATCACGCCGGAACAGCATTTTACCGAGCCGCCGCCGCGCTATACGGAAGCGACGCTGGTCAAGGCGCTGGAAGAAAAAGGCATCGGCAGACCTTCGACCTACGCGGCGATTATGACCACGATTCAGGAGCGCGAATACGTCGAAAGAGTCGAAGGCAGATTTCACCCGACGCCTTTGGGCACGACCGTCAACGATATGCTCGTGGCGAGTTTCGACGATTTGTTTAACGAAACCTACACGGCGCGGCTCGAAAGCCAGCTCGATGAAATCGAGGAAGGCAAAATCGACTGGCGCAGCGCGTTGCGCGGCTTTTACGATAAATTCTCGAAGGATTTGGAGCAGGCGGCGGTAGCGATTAAAAACAAAAAGCAGACCTCGATTCCGACCGACGAAATCTGCGAAAGATGCGGTTCGGGAATGGTGATAAAATTCGGTCGCTTCGGGCAGTTTTTAGCCTGCGCCAATTATCCCGAATGCAAAAACACGCGCGAAGTCGGCAGCAAGAAAGCGGAAGCCAAAAGCGACGCGGAGACGCAGGGACGCGGAGACGCGGAGACTAAAAGCGAAGACCAATCTTCTTCGGAAGTTCCGCCGTGTGAGAATTGCGGGCGCGAGATGTCCTTGAAAAAAGGTCGCTTCGGCTCGTTCTACGGCTGCACCGGTTACCCGGAATGTAAAAATATTCGGAAAATCGCCAAAGGCGAGCAGAAGCCGGTCGCGCCGCCCGTCGAGCTGGACGAAATCTGCCCGAAAGACAACGCCAAACTCGTCCGTCGACAGGGGCGTTTCGGCGAATTTATCAGCTGCTCGAATTATCCGAAATGCGATTACATCAAACGCGAAACTCTGGACATCGCCTGCCCGAAATGCAAAAACGGGGAAATTGCCGTTAAGAAATCCAAGCGCGGAAAAGTTTTTTACGGCTGTACGAATTATCCGAAATGCGACGTCGTTTTCTGGGACAAGCCCGTTGCCGGCGTTCCGTGCCCGCAGTGCAGCGCGCCGTTTCTGCTGGAAAAAACGACGAAAAAAGAAGGCACGATACGCTATTGCGACAAGTACGACTACAAAGCCGAGGCGAGCGGCGACGCGCCGGCTTCGGCTCAAACTCAGGACGCGGTCGGCTTGGCGAGCTGACCTGAATGAAACAGCGGCGAAACAGGGCGGATTTATACGGATTATTTAATTTGTGATAATCTGTGTAAATCCGTTTTTCCATTTAAACAAAGATTTATGAACGAGCATCTTCAATTCTTGCAGGCTTTTTTGAAAAATCCGCTGTACGTCGGCGCGATTTCGCCAAGCTCGCCCGATTTGGCGCGGGCGATGATTGAAGGCGTCAAGCCGGACGAAAACAACGTGGTGCTCGAACTCGGCTGCGGCACGGGCGCGATTACGAAATTTCTGCGCGCCGCCGTGCCGGACGAAAAATCTTATCTCGGAATCGAAATCAGCGAGGAATTCGTCGAAAAGCTGAGAGCGGATTTTCCCGGACTGCGATTCGTCTGCGGCAGCGCGGGCGACGCGGGCGAGATTCATAAAGACAGCGGGTTGGGAAAAATAAAATATATCGTTTCGGGCTTGCCGTTCGCTTCTCTGCCGAAAGAGGTCAGCGAAGCGATTCTGCGCGAAGTCGATAAATTTATGGCGGAAGGCTGCCTGTTTCGCACGTTTCAATACGCGCACGCTTATCGTCTGCCGCCCGCCGTCAAATTCCGCAAATATATGGAAGAGCGTTACGGCAAAGTCCGGCGCAGCCCGCTCGTCCTGAAAAACGTGCCGCCCGCCTACACGCTGACCTGGCAAACGTAATAACTGATAACTGATAACTGATAACCGATAGTTTTTTCGCCTTCACTATCAGTTATCAGTTATTCTGAAACCTTTTACCTGAATCTGCTGTAATAAATACCAGCAAAATTCAAATCAATAAATTCCGAAGGAGTATTTTAAGAAGATGTTACGTCGTAAACTGACAGTCGTTTTTCTGCTTTACGCAATTTTTCTGCCGGGCATAGTTTTCGGGCAGACTAATACCACTACCACGCCGACCACCACAACCGCTCCGGCGGTTAAGATTTATACCGCACCGAAAGAAACAATCGACCGCATCAGGGAAGAGGGAACGAAAAATTCGCAGGTGATGCAGACTTTGAGTTACCTGACCGACGTTATCGGCGGACGCCTGACCAACTCGCCGAATATGAAGCGCGCCAACGAATGGACGCGCGACCAGATGGCGAAATGGGGAATGCAGGCGCGTCTCGAATCGTTCGGACCGTGGGGGCGCGGCTGGTCGCTGAAAAGCTTCAACGCGCAGGTCGTCGCGCCGCAAAGCTTTCCGGTTATCGCTTATCCGAAAGCGTGGACGACTTCGACCAAGGGCGCGGTCACGGCGGACGTCGTCGCCTTCAGCGCCAGAACCGAAGCCGATTTGGAGAAATTTAAAGGCAAATTAAGCGGAAAAATCGTGCTGGTTTCGCCCATCCGCGAATTGAAAGCCGAAGACAAACCTTTGTCTGTGCGTCATTCCGACGAGGATTTGAGAAAAATGGCGGAAGCGACCTCGCCCAATCCGCAGCGTCCGCAGCCGCCGCAGTTAACCGAAGAACAGCGCGAGAAGCAAAGAGAAGAACAAAGAAAACAGTTTTTGTTCACGCTTAAACGCTCGCAGTTTCTGCTTGACGAAGGCGCGGCTGTCCTTGTCGACAACAGCTTTCTCGGAAGCGGCGGAACGCTTTTCGTGCAGGGCGCGACGGTCACCGCGGAAGTGCCCGCCGACATCAGCACTTTTAACCCGCGCGCTATGTTTCAGCCGTATAAAAAAGAAAACGAGGCGAGAATTATCCCGCAGATGACGATGGCGACCGAAGATTACAACCGACTGGTCAGAATGATAAATCTCGGCGTGACGCCGCGGATGACCGTCGATATCCAGGCGCAGTATCACGACGAAGACCAGATGGGCTATAACACGATCGCCGAAATTCCGGGAACCGACCCGGCGCTGAAAGACGAAGTCGTAATGCTCGGCGGGCACCTCGATTCGTGGCATTCTTCGACCGGCGCGACCGACAACGCCGCCGGATGCGCCGTCGCGATGGAAGCGGCTCGCATTATTCTGGCTTCGGGCTTGAAGCCGCGCCGCACGATTCGCGTCGCGCTGTGGTCGGGCGAAGAACAGGGATTAAACGGCTCGCGCGAATACGTCAAACAGCATTTCGGCGAAACGCGCGGCGGCGGCGGTGGCGGCGGCGGTTTATTCGGCGGCGGCAATCAAACGCCGACGCCCGTCGAAATCGTCAAGGGCGCGCATTACGAAAAGCTCTCGGCTTATTACAATCTCGACAACGGAACGGGCAAAATCCGCGGCGTTTATATGCAGGGCAACAGAGCCGTCGAGCCGATTTTCCGCGCGTGGCTCGCGCCGTTTGCCGATATGGGCGCGAATACCGTGACGATTCTGAACACGGGCGGAACAGACCATTTGTCGTTTGACAGAATCGGTCTTCCCGGTTTCCAGTTCATCCAGGACGAAGTCGAATACGACACGCGGACGCATCACTCCAACCAGGACAACTACGACCGCCTGCAAGCCGATGATATGAAACAGGCTTCGATAATTATGGCGGCGTTCGTTTATCAAACGGCGATGATGGACGAGAAAATTCCGCGCAAACCGGCGACGGTCAGGTAAATTAAGGCAAAAGGTAAAAGGCAAAAGGCAAAAGTGAAGAAAATTAATTTCTTACTTTTGCCTTTTTAATTATGGCGGCGTTCTTTTTTTGCCGCATTTTATTTTTGCCTTTTACCTTTTGCCTTTTGCCTTCTATTTCTGCCTTTTGCCTTATAAATCTTTTTCCATATAGAGCGTTTCGCCGAACGGGTTGTGATAATAGGGCGGAATTTCCCGAAAGCCGTGCGCTTCGTAAAGCCGGACGGCTTTCGCCATTTTCGGCGGGTAAGTGTCCAGACGCATTTTCCGGTAGCCGATTGCGCGGGCTTCCTCAATCAGTTTTTCAATCAGAATATCGCCTATTTTTCGCCCGCGAAAATCTTCCCGGACAAATAATCTTTTCATTTCGCAAACGCCTTCTTCCAGCTTTCTGAGCGCGATGCACCCGGCGGGCTTTTCGCCGTCGGCGAGAGCTAGAAATAAACGCCCGGAAGGCGCGGCGTATCTTCCGGGCAAGCCCGCAAGCTCCTCCGCAAAATTCTGAAAACAAAGATTCAGCCCGAGCCACGCTTCATATTCGCGAAAAAGCACGCGCGCCTGTTCGATTTGCGCGGGCGTTTCGGCTTGAATAATCTCGATTTTCATAAAAGGCGAAAAGGCTCGTTTCTTATTGATTGAAAGGCGCGCCTGCGAATTAAAAATTAATTTAACATCTGCTTTTTTCGGTCGGCAAGCGCGCCGAGTCGTAATTTTTCGCCAGCCGGTTAATGTCTTTGCGAATATTTTTCACGTGCAGCTAAAAAATAAAATTCCCTCACGCGTAACCGAGTTCTTTCAGTTTTTCCATCGTGACGCCGCCAGCCGGATTTCTCTCGAATTTCAAAATCCGCTCGACGTATTTCGCAATCACGTCGGCTTCCAGATTCACCTCGTCGCCCGGTTTCAGCGTCGAAAGATTCGTCAGCTCCCACGTTTTCGGAATGACGGCGATTTCAAAATACGAATCGCTCAGAGCGGCAATCGTCAGGCTGATTCCCTCGACGGAAATCGAGCCTTTATAAACCAGATAGCGCGCCACGTCTTCGGAAAAACCGACGCGGACAGTCCAGAAATCGCCCTGTTTCGTCGCCGACAGAAATCTGCCGCGCCCGTCGACGTGACCCTGCACGATATGCCCGCCCAAACGCGTCGAAGGCGTCACGGCGCGCTCCAGATTCACCGTCGAGCCGACTTTCAAAACGCCGAGCGTCGAGATTTTCAAAGTTTCCTCGGACAGGTCCGCGGCGAAAGAATCGTGAGAAATGTCCAGAGCCGTCAGACAAACGCCGTTAACGGCAATCGAATCGCCTTCACTCGTATCTTTTGTGACGATTACGGCGGAAATCTTAATTCGCGCTCCGCCCGCGTGCTTTTCAATCGAGGAAATTTTTCCCAGTTCTTCAATTATTCCGGTAAACATAACACAGATATTTTCGGATACCGCCGCTCTAAAAAGCAAACCTGCGCATTTTTAGATTATTAATCGTCACCGGCTTAACGCAGTTTCAAATAAAAATATTTTATCTTACATTATCCGGCATTCATCGCGTGAGATGATTTCTACGCTTTTTCAACCTGCGACAGTTTTTTGATGTTTATCGAAAGCGGCTCGCCGTTTTCCGCCTTGTTATACATATTGGCGAACTTATAGCCGAATTTTATCTCGCTCGGCTTATAGGACGAGCGTGTGTGGACGACGGAAGCGAAGGTTTCGTCCGTAGCGGTCAGCAGAATCAGGATTTCGGCGTCGGCTTTTTTCAAATCTTCGAGCGTTAGACCGTAAAGCGGCGAGCTTTCGTTAATCGGATGCACGACCGTCCACGAGAGCGGGAAAAAAGCGACGCGGTCGCGTTCGAGTTCGAGAAAATCGAAGCGGCGGATAACTCTGCCGTCGCGCGTTTCGACGAAGCGGGCGAGCATCACTTTCGCCTCGACCTCGATAAGCTGGTTGCTTCTGCCGTTGACCAGGCGAAACATAAAACCTTCGATGCCGCGATAAGGCGCGACGACCGCCGTCTCGCTGAAAATCACGCGCGCCGTCGGGCGGGCGAAACGCGCGAAGACGATGCCCGTAATCAGCGCGGTCATAATCATACTGTAATAGGATTCGATGGTGACGAGCAGATTCGGCACGACGCCCACCGGGTGAATCGTGCCGTAGCCGATGGTCGCAAAAGTCTGGACGCTGAAGAAAAAGCCGCGCAGCAGCAGATTTTCCGTCGGCGTCGTCGAAGAATCGACCAGCGAATCCGCGCCGAGGCTGGCGTATAAAAGCCCGAAAACGACGTTGCTCAGAAAATAAAGCAGAAGCGTCAGCGTCGTGAAAGTCTTCCAAGACATCGCAATCAGCGTGTGATAAAGATTCAGCGAGCTTAGGAAAGGCAGACCCGTGCGCCGGACGTTAAATGTTCCGTCCTGATTCAGCAGCCGCTGGCGGCTCTCGCGCGCGACGACCGAGCCGAAACCCAAATCGCGGTCTTCGTCGCGCGTCGTAGTCGCCGTCGTGTCGGTCGGATTTACGTTAATTCGGTAAAAGTCTGACTCTTTCTGCATCACGATTATTGAAGAAACGACAAAATGTAATAATAGTCAATCGCAGTTGTTTTGCAAGTTTCGCCGGTTCGGCGCGTTCCGGTTATGTGCTCATTGCAGGGAGCACTTTAATTTATTTGAGACAAAGCGGGAGAGGTAATGAAACACAATACAACGATTAATATTTTACGGGCATTTCTGGCAATCATAATTTTTTCGAGCGTTTCTTTCGCGCAGACCGGCAGGCTGAAGGGAAACTGGAATTTAACGGCGCTGAAACAAAACGGCAATTCGGTTGACATCAGCCGGGCAAAGGCGAGCGGCGGCAAAAAGCTCGGCATCAGCTTCGAGAGAGGCGAGCGCTTCGGCTTGATTTCGACCTGTAACGGGATGGGCGCAGATTACACCGCCGACGCCAGGGGAAATTTCAAACCGGGCGCGATTATCGCGACCAGAATGTTCTGCGGCGACGACGCGATGAAAATCGAAAACGCCCTGGCGGGCGCGATGGAAGCCGTCACACGTTATGAAATCAGAAACAACCGCCTGATTCTGCGCGACCGCAGCGGAAGAAACGTTTTGACCTTTTCGCGCGCCGCGAAATAAGCGCGGCGAATGAAACGAAAGAGATCAGCCGCGAAATTGCACGAAAAGCACGAAAATTATTTGATTCGTTTTCGTGCCGTTTCGCGCAATTTCGCGGCTGATTTTTTATTGACCGGCTTTCATCAAGCCGACGTCCTTAAAAATCTTATCCAGAAACAGGTTCGACAGTTTTTCCTGCACGCTGTTTGATTTCAGGCGGTCGTTCAGATTGCGGAAATCGACCGAATCCAGATTCTGGTCTTGATTAAAACACGAGAAAACGAAAAATTCCTCGCCCGTGTGCGGGTTGACGTGGCGCTGCAGGCACTGCGCGCATACTTCCTTCATCATACACTGCATCGGCGAGTTGATTGAGCCGATGGCGATGTGATTTTCCTTTAAATAAGGTGCGAGCGTCGTGTAGCGCGCTTCCTTGACGCCGTTCATCATCCGGTCCGAGCCGATGGCGATGATGCGGTCGACGTCAGAAAGCATAACGCTTTGCTCGCCCAAGCGTCCTTCGGCGTAGGCAATCATCGCCTGCACGATATTGCCGCGAAAATGCGCGTCCTGCGGTCGGTTCGGCTCGATTTCCTCGCCCATATCGGTCGCCCAGACAACCTGGTCGGTCGCGCTTTCGATTTCCTCGCGCTTGAACAAATCCGCGCCGTTTCTGTATCCGGCAAAGTAAATCAGGCGATTTCCTTTTTCCTTCATCGCTTTGGCAATCGAGAACAGAACGGCGTTGCCGAGACCGCCGCCCGCGAGCAAAACGGTTTCGTTTTCGGGAATTTCCGTCGGCGTTCCGGTCGGTCCCATCACGACGACTTCCTCGCCTTCCTTTAAAAGCGAAACCAGCCGCGACGAAGTTCCCATTTCCAGAACAATCATCGAAAGCAAGCCCTTTTCCTCGTCAACCCACGCGCCCGTTAAAGCCAAGCCCTCCATCATCATTCGTTTGCCGTCGATAAGAGGCGCGCTCGATTCAAAATTTTGCAGGCGGTAAAACTGTCCCGGCTGAAACTTTTTCGCCTGCAACGGAGCTTTGACGATAACATCGACAATCGTCGGCGTCAGGCGCTCGACGCGCACGACGTAGGCGCGAAGCTGCTCGTCCAGCGTCTGCACCAGTCGGTCGAAAATCTTCTCGTTTTCCGTGCTGTTTTGGCTGGTTTCGCCTGCGAAAATTTCCGCCACGCGTTCGTAGCCGTGTTTCGCCGAAGCCATCGCCTTGACGACGTTTCCGGCGTAAATCGGATGATTGTCGCCGTAATAGGAGATGAATTTTCCTTCGCTCTCGTAGGACGTGAAAAATCCGGTTTCGCCTTTTTCGACCGGAACGGCGTGAAATTCGCCGTCGCCGTTTTTCTCCAGCTTGTAGGACGCGAAATACTGTTTCCAGTCGTCCAGTTTAAAAGTTCCCGGATTTTCCTTTTCGTAAATCACATTCGGCGAAGTGCCCGCCGCGACGCAGACCGTGCGCGCGGGAAACTCGACCATTTCGCCGGAATTTTCAAATTTTCTGGTTTCGCCGTCGTATTTTACGCGGTCGAAAACCAGCGCTTTGACCGCGCCGTATTCGTCCGGCACGGCTTCGACCGGATTCATCAATTCGACAAAGTCGATGCCTTCTTCCAGCGCTTTCTGAATTTCCTCGTGATTCAGGCGATAGGCGGGCGAATCCTGCATACGTTTGCGATAGACTAACGATACGCCGCCCCAGCTTCTGACCAGCGGAATAAAATTCGGCTGCTCGCCCGCTTCGGCTGCTCGCTCGCGCTCGGCGCGGACTTCCCTTCCGTGTTCGAGAAATTCCTGCAAAACGCGCGTTTCCTCTTCGTCAAAGCGATTCCAGACCGCTTCTTCGCCGAATTCCGCCGAAAGGTCTTCAAACATTTCCAGCATTTTTTCGACCTGCACCGGATAATAGGCGAAAAGCTCGGTCGCCGTATCGATTCCGGTCAAGCCGCCGCCGATGACGACCGCCGGCAGCCGGACTTGCAGATTCGACAAAGCCTCCTTTTTAAACGCGCCGTTCAGCTGCAAAGCCATCAGAAAATCCGACGCTTTGCGGATGCCGCGAATCAGGTTGTTTTTCATCCTGACAATCGTCGGGCGTCCCGCGCCGGTCGCAATCGCGATGTGGTCGAAACCGAAATTCCAGGCGTCTTCAATCGTTAAAGTTCCGCCGAAACGAACGCCGCCGTAAGCGCGAAAATGCGCGCGCCGCGCGAGCAGAAGCTGGAGCATCGTCAGAAAATTTTTGTCCCAGCGGACGGTGATGCCGTATTCGGAGACGCCGCCGAAGCCGGACAGAATTCTTTCGTCCAGCTCGCTCGTGATTTCCTTGATGTCGCGAACCGGCTTCGGGATTCCGCCGTTCGCGCCCGTGTATTCGTCCGCTAAAGGCTCGATTTTCAAACCATCCATCCCGACCACGCCGAAGCCTTCGTTCAGAAGATAATGCGCCAGCGTGTAGCCCGCCGGACCAAGCCCGATGACGAGAATGTTTTTCCCGTTATACGGCAGAGCAAAGGGGCGTTTCGCGCTCAGCGGATTCCAGCGTGTCAGCAGGCTGTAGATTTCAAAGCCGAAAGGTAAAGCCAGAACGTCCGTCAAAGTCGCGGTTTCGGCTTGCGGGATGTTGACCGGCTCCTGCTTCTGGAAAATGCAGGATTTCATACAATCGTTGCAGATGCGATGTCCCGTTCCGGCGCACATCGGGTTGTCGATGGTGACGAGCGCGAGCGAGGCAATCGAATCGCCCTGCCGCTTCATCAGGTGCATTTCCGAGATTTTTTCGTCGAGCGGGCAGCCTTGCAGGATGATTCCGAGCGGATTTCTTTTCAAATCGCCGTCGGGCGAGTGAAAGCCTTTCGAGCAGGAATCCTTCGAGCGTTCGTGACAAATCAGGCAGTAATCGACTTCGTAGAGCGAATCGCGCAGAGTGCCGCGGTCGTCGGTCAATTTAAAGCCGACCCGGCGGCGCAAATTTTCGTCCAGCCCGCGCATCGCTTCCGGACTTTTTTCATCTTCGCGCGTCAGGCGAACGAGATTTTGATAATCCAGAGCGTGCGGAACTTTAAAGCTGTACCATTTTTTCTGGTGCGCGAAAAACTGCGCCGCCGACCACGCTTCGAGCAGAGTCAGAGCCGCTTTGACCTGCAAAGCTTCGCCCGTTTCGTTGATTTCGTTGGCAAATTGGGCGAAAACCTTACCGAAAGTTTTGTCTTTCAGCTTATCGAAAGCGGCTGGAATTTTTCGCAGCGTTTCCTCGATTTCCGGCGTGCGCGCCAGATTTTTCGTCAAAGCTTCTTCGGCGGCGAGCAACCTGACGGCGATTTCGGCAATCGAAAGCTCGTCGTCCCGAACCAGAGTTTCGCCGAAAGCGGCGAAGCGAAATTCGCTCAGCGCCCAATCAAGCTCGCTCAGATTCAGCGCGCTTATTTTCTCGGGCGTAAATTTCTTGGTCGCGCGGCGCTGGACGAAAAATTTGTATTTCCAAATCGGGTCCTGCTCGCGGATAGCCTGCAAAAGATTTTCGCGCTCTTTCTCGACGCCGAAAAGGCGCGCGACGAATTCCGAAAGATACGGCGCGGCGTCGGTCAGAATTTTCGATTCGGCTTTCTGCTCGTAGCCCGCGCCGCGCGCGGCGATATACTGCGTCAAAGCGTCGTGCAAAAGCGGATTTTCTTCAGCCAGCCCGGCGTAGAATTTTTCCGCCAGCTCTTTTAATTTTTCCGCGCGGTACAGGTCTGAATAGCGAAAGCCGTCGATTCCCAGATTGAAATCGTGGTTTATTGTCGCCGCCGATGTCGATGTCCGCGCGGCTTTGCCCGCCTCAAAAGTTGGTGTCATATAAGTCCTGATAAAAATTTTAATAAAAGTATAAAGGGAAATTTTAACATTTCGGTTTAGATGAAAACAAAGGCGCTTCGTTTGGCAGGAGATTTTTCCTTGCTTTAATCGCCGGAAAAGTGTAATTTTTTACTAGAAAATCATCAAAATTCAGCATCTAAGTCATAAAATCACTTCGGATTAGCGGAAAAATTTTGTCATCTGTGTTATAAAAGAGAACTTCGCGTCTGCGTTAAGCCCGTGAAGTTACTGAGAGGTTTTTAAACAAGTAGTATGGAAAAAGACGAGCGGCTTCTACCTTTACCGAACGAACTGCAACTATCTGTAAATCAGGATGTTCCCCCAAGCTATTCACCGATTTACGACGACGAGACGTTTAACGAAAAACACACGTTTCGCGAATATTTCATTATTGTCTATAAACGGTTGCCGTTGATTCTGGCGCTGACCGTTCTGGTCACGGCGGCGGTCGCTTTTTATATGTATCGCCAGCCTTCGGTCTACGCGGCATCGGCGACGCTGAATATCACGCCGCCAAAGCCGAAAGTCACTCAGAAAGAATCGATCAACATCAATTTCGGCAACGACGTCAATTATTACAACACGCAGCTCAAGCTTTTGCAGAGTCCCGATTTGATGCGTGAGGTAGTCATCCGGCTCGGTCTGCACAACGACCCGAGCCTGCTCAACGCGCAGGGACAGGGTTTGCTCGGCTCGCTTCGCTCGGTCTTTTCGAGTGAAAAACCGGCGACCGGCAAAGAATCTACGTTGCCCGTTTTGACGGAAAATGCCGGAACCGGAGACGTGATCGTTACCGATATATCTTCGCTGACGCCGGAGCAGAAACAGAGAGTCGATGCTTATGCCGGTTCCTTAATCGGCGGAATGAGCGTCGAGCAGGTCGAACGAACGACGCTGGTCAATATTCACATCGTTCACAACAACCCGGAACTAGCGGCGAAAGTCGCCAATATGACGGCTCGCGTTTTTATCGAGCAGGACGTCAAGCGCGAAACGCAGGGACAGCAGAAAGCGCTCGAAGATTTAGACAAATCAATCCAGGATTTGCAGTCGACCATCGCCCAGCAGGAAGCGCAGCGCAT
>JALZHR010000134.1 GCA_030860665.1 Acidobacteriota bacterium | reverse complement strand
GGCTTCGGCGACGCGCGCGTCGCCGACCAGAAGGCTTTCGACCTCGGCGGGTCCGACGCGTTTTCCGGCGACTTTCAACGTGTCGTCCGAGCGACCGAGAATAAACCAGTGTCCGTCCGCATCCCGCATCGCCCAGTCGCCGTGAACCCAGACGTTCGGAAAGCGCGACCAGTAAGTTTCCAGATACCTTTCGCGCTCCTGCCAGAAGCCGCGCGCCATTCCAATCCACGACTTTTTTATCGCCAGCTCGCCGACCTGATTCGCGCCGACCGATTCTCCGGCTTCATCTAAAATATCAGCCGCAATTCCGGGACACGGCGCGGGAAACGAGCAGGGTTTTATCGGCAATAGCGGATTTCCCATCAAAATTCCGCCCGATATTTCCGTGCCGCCCGAATAGTTGATAATCGGAATGCGCGAATCGCCGACTTTCTCGAAAAGCCACCACCACGGCGCGGGATTCCACGGCTCGCCCGTCGAGGCGAAAGCGCGCAAGGATGAAAGGTCGTGTTTTTTCGGCAATTCGTCGCCGTGCGTAGCGAGCGCGCGCACCAATGTCGGCGAGATTCCTAAAATTTCAACCTTGTGTTTCGCGCAAAATTCCCACATTCTGTCGGGCGCGGGATAATCCGGCGCGCCGTCGTAGATGACGATTGTGCCGCCGTTAATCAAAGCGCCGTAAATCAGCCACGGTCCCATCATCCAGCCGATGTCCGTAATCCACGAGATGCGCGTGCCGCGCCCGACGTCCGTGCCGAAAGCCATATCCTGCGCCGCCTTTATCGGAAAGCTGCAATGCGTATGCGCGATGCCTTTCGGCTTTCCGGTCGTGCCGGAAGTGTAGAGAATAATCAGCGGGTCTTCGGCTGCGGTCGGTTCTATGCGCGAATAATCCTTAATGTCCGGCTCGCCCTCATTCCAGCCGTCTATCCACGCATAACGCTCGAAACCATCGCTTTGCGGAAGGTCGCGCGGAATTCTATAAACTCTCTTGATTGTCGGTACTTTGGAAATAACTTCGTCGGCAATTTTACCGGCGTCAAAGAATTTCCCGCGTCTCGGAAAACCGTCACAGGTGAAAAGCGCTTTTGCCCCGACATCTTTCAGACGACTAATGATTGCTTCGACTCCGTAGCCTGAAAATACTGGAACGGCAATGGCGCCGATTCTTCCTATCGCCAGCAATGCAATCACCGTTTCAGGAATCATCGGCAGGTGAATTCCGATTGCGTCTCCTTTAGTCAGACCGAGATTCCGCATACTTGCGGAACAACTTTCGACCTCATTCAACAGTTCCGCATAAGTTAAAGTTCGTGCGTTGCCTTCTTCGCCTTCCCAGATTATCGCGGGCTGATTTTCGATTTCCGTCCCAATCCAGCGGTCGACGCAGTGCGAGACGACGTTAAAGCCCGCGCCCGCGCACCAGTTCGGAAACTCGACGCCGCCGGATAAATCCAGCAGTTTTTCATACGGCGGGCTGAATTTTACGTCCAGAAATTTCAAAACTTCCGCGGTAAATTTCTCGACGTCCGTTATCGAAAATTGATAAAGGTCGTCGAAGGTCGAAACGCCGACTTGGTGCATAAAGCGCGTCATCTGCGCGTGCTGTTTGACTTCTTCGGACGGCGTCCAGGCGATTGGCTGATTTTCCAGAAGGTTTATATCGTTCATCGGTAAAAATTGTCGGACACGTTTTGTAAATTCAAGAATAAAAGTTTATAACACGATAATAAAACATAAAAATTTATGAGCGAAAAACCTGTCGAAATCAATCTTCCGGCAAATCTTTTTCAGGGCAAAACGGCTGTCGTCACCGGCGCGTCGCGCGGCGTCGGGCGCACGACCGCTTTGAGGCTTGCCGAAGGCGGCGCAAACGTCGTCGTCAATTATCTGAAAAGCGCGGACGAGGCGAGCGAGGTCGTCAAAATGTGCGAGGAAAAAGGCGTCGGCGCAATCGCCGCGCAGGGCGACGTCTCCGAATGGCTCGACGCGCAAAATATTGCGCGAAAGACGGTTGAGCGATTCGGCGGCATAGATTTGCTGGTTTTGAACGCCGGAATCTGGGAAGGCGCGCCGATTGAGGAAATGCCCGAAGAACTCTGGAACAGAGTTCTCGACACAAACCTGAAAAGCGCGTGGGCGATGACGAAAGCCTGCGTTCCGGCGATGAAAAAACGCGAAGAGCGCGGCGCGATTGTGCTGGTTTCCTCGACCGCCGGGCAGCGCGGCGAAGCGAATTACTCAAACTACGCCGCATCGAAAGGCGGTCAAATCTCTTTCACGAAAGCGCTGGCGAGCGAACTTGCGCCGAAAATCCGCGTCAACTGCGTCGCGCCCGGCTGGATTGAGACGGCGATGGTGCGTCCCGTTTTTGAAGACGAAAATTACCGTCAAAGCGTTATCGACTCGATTCCCTTAAAACGAATGGCGACGACCGACGACGTGGCGCTCTCGATTTGTTTTCTGCTCTCGGACTGGTCGCGCCACATCACGGGCGAGATTCTGAACATCAACGGCGGCACGGTTTTGTGCGGCTAAAGTCAGAACCGCCTGCGGTAGCGGGCGGGTTGTGCGGTGCGGAGACAGAGAGATGCGGCGACACGGTGATTTGTTCATTTAACAGCTATCTTTCAGATTAGCAACAAACAATTTCTCCGCGTCATAGTGTCACCGCGTCGCCGTGTCGCAATACAAAACCCGCCCGCTACCGCAGGCGGTTCCGACTTTTCCTTTCTGCCTCCTTTGCTTCACAGGCGGTTTTCATTTAACTTTACAAGTTAATTGTGAGTGAAAGATTAAACCCGACAGTAATGAAATTCGGCGGCACTTCGGTCGGCGACGTCGCCGCTTTTGAACGCGTTTTTCGCATCGTCTCCGGGCAGGCGGAGAAAAAGCCGGTGGTCGTCGTTTCGGCGATGACTAAGATGACCGACGCACTTTTGGCGGCTTTCGAGATAGCGAAAAGGAGCGATTCCGAGGCGGCGGCAGTCGCTTTTCTCGAACCGCATTTCGCGCGGCACGAGGAAGTTTCCCGAACTTTTCTGGGCGAAAAACAGCAGCGGGCTTTCGACGAGGAATTGAGCTTTGCGAAAAGCGAATTAGCGGAGCTTTTTAAGCGGGTCTCGCGCCGCTCGCTGCCGTGGGCGATGATGAAGGACGCCGTCGTTTCCTACGGCGAGCAGCTTTCTTCCCGGCTGCTGGCGGAAGTTTTAAAGGCGAAAGGCATCCGCGCGCGGCAGATGGATTCGCGCCGCCTGATTGTGACCGACGACGAATACGGCGCGGCGCAGCCCGTCTGGGACGAAACCGAAAGATTAATCAAAATCGAGCTCGAATACCTGATTCAAAACGGCGAGATTCCCGTGATGGGCGGATTTATCGCCGCCAGCCGGAGCGGCGAAACGACGACTCTCGGGCGCGGCGGCTCGGATTATTCGGCGGCGCTCGTCGCGGCTGCTTTGCGCGCGCGCGAATTGCAAATCTGGACGGACGTGACCGGCGTGATGACCTGCGACCCGCGCATCGTCCCCGAAGCGCGCACGATTCCCGTTCTCAGCTACGAGGAAGCCGCCGAGCTCGCCTATTTCGGCGCGAAAGTCCTGCACCCGAAAACGATTCAGCCCGCCGTCGATTATTCGATTCCGGTGCGCGTCTGCAACACGTTCGAGCCGGACGAGGTCGGCACGATGGTTTTGGCGGAATCGGGTGAAGCGCCGAACAAAATCAAGTCCATCGCGCACAAGAAAAACATCACTATCCTGCGCATCTCGTCGGCGCGGATGCTCGGCTCGTACGGCTTTATGGCGGCGATTTTCCAGATTTTCGAGCGTTACCGCACGGTGATTGACGTTATTTCGACCTCGGAAGTTTCCGTCGCTCTGACGCTGGACGACACGGCATCGCTCGAACAGGTCGTCAACGATTTGAAACGCCTCGGCGCGGTCGAGGTCGAGCCTGACCACGCGGTCGTCTGCGTCGTCGGCGAAGGCTTGCGCGCCGCTTCGGGCTTGGCGGCGAAAATCTTTTCGACCATCGAAGACATCAACGTCGCGCTCGTCTCGCACGGCGCGTCGAGCGTGAATCTGACTTTCGTCGTCAAGGAAGATGTCGTGAGCGAGGTGATTAAAAGACTGCACAATGAGTTGTTTGATTAGAAAATTAACCCTTTGCCGCTAATCATCAACAGGATAAACGCCAGAATATACAACACAGCCAGCGCGATAAACGGAAAAGTGACGAAGAAGATTATTATCAGCAGGCGAAAAAGAAGCGATTTCGTGAATTGAAAAACCGGCTTTACGGCAAAAAACGCAAAAAAGGGAAAAATCACGAACGGGGCGAAAAATCGAAGCATATCGAGCAGTCTTCTCTTTTTGTCCAGCTTTTCGATTTCTACCTTCAACCGGTCGAGCGGAACCGGATTAGCCGTAAACGCGTTTTCCAGATTCTGAGTAATCAACCCGACCGCCGCATAAACAAGGACGGAGCAGGTTATGGCGAGCGCGAAAGTAAACGCTATTTTTCTCGATGCGGCATTTTTCATAAACGCGAATTTGCGACCTGAAAACGCGGAATTCAATCGGGTCGAATTTTATTAAATAAAGCAGTAAAGCGGAAAAACTTCCGCACCTTTTCAGCATATCGCCGTCAACCGTTCGATTACGGCTCGCAATTAAACGACGCGACTTTGTTGGAACGGTTGAAAGTGTTGTATCAATATCTTTATGAATCTTTTTGAATTAACCAAAAATCTGATGAATATTCCGTCCGTCTCGGGCGAGGAAGAAGCGGTCGGGTTTTTTCTGCGCGATTATCTGGAATCTTTAGGCTGGACGGTCGAATTGCAGCCGGTTTCGGAAAATCAGAACAACGTCATCGCTTATCTGAACGAAAATCCGCGCGTTTTTCTCTCGACGCATATCGACACCGTTCCGCCGTTTATCGCCGCGAGCGAGGACGACGAGAAAATCTACGGGCGCGGCGCGTGCGATGCGAAAGGCATTATCGCCTCGCAAATCTTTGCGGCGGAAGAATTGAGAAAACAGGGCGTCCACGACATCGGCTTGCTTTACACGGTTGACGAAGAACAATCCTCGACCGGAGCGAAAGCGGCGAATGAGCACGAGCTGGCGCGAAAATGCGAGTATCTCATCAACGGCGAGCCGACCGACAACGATTTGGCGATCGGCTCGAAAGGCTCTTTGCGCCTGCTCATCAAAACCGAAGGCGTAGCCGCGCATTCGGCTTACCCGGAAGAAGGCGAATCGGCGATTGAAAAGCTGCTGGACATTCTGGAAGACGTTCGGAAAATCCAGTTTCCGAACGACGAATTTTTCGGCGAGACGACCAACAACATCGGCACTTTGAGCGGCGGTTTGAAAATCAACATCGTTCCGGCGCAAGCCGAAGCCGGTCTTTTGATTCGCCTGACGACGGCGAAAGAGCCGATTTGGGAGATTCTGGAAAAAACGATTGCCGGGCGCGGGCGGCTGGAATTATTGTCCTACAGCCTGCCGGTGAAAATGCTCGCCGTCGAAGGTTTCAGGCAAAAAGTCGTCCGTTTCACCACCGACATTCCGCATCTGCCGAATTGGGGACAGCCTCTGCTGCTCGGTCCCGGCTCGATTCTGGTGGCGCACACGAAAGACGAATTCGTGCTGAAAAAGGATTTGGAAGAAGCCGTCGGGCTTTACGTGAATCTGGTAAAAAAACTGCTCGGCTAACTAAAATGAAACGGCGCGGATTTCACCGGACAATTTTTCTGCTGGCTGGCGTTTACAACATCGGCTGGGGACTTTTCGTCGCCTTAAACCCGAACTGGCTTTTCAGCTTCGCCGGGATGGAGCCGATAAATTACCCGGACGTTTTCGCCTGTCTGGGAATGGTCGTCGGGCTTTACGGCATCGTCTATCTGGAAATCGCCCGGCGACCCGAACGCGGTTTTCTGCTCGCTGCGGTCGGCTTAATCGGAAAAATTCTCGGTCCAATCGGCTTGCTTTTGCTTATCGCGCAGGGCGCGTGGAAACCGGCGACGATTGTGATGTGCGTGACCAACGATTTCGTCTGGTGGATTCCGTTCTCAATTTACTGGTGGATTCCGTTCTCAATTTATTTGTGGGATTCGTGGGAGTTTTATAAAAGAGATTTTACTTTTGACGAGCGAGAAGAAGCGAGGTGATTGATTTGAAAATAGCTTTAATCGGCTACGGCGCGATGGGCAAACTCATCGAATCTTTAGCGGTAAATAAAAGTCACGAAATCGCCCTGATTATTCACGAGGCTGACGCGCATCTTTCCGCTGCGGAACTGGCGGAAAAGCTCAAAGGCGTTCAGGCGGCGATTGATTTTTCGGCGGCGCGGGCGGTCAGAAAAAACGTCGAAGCCTGCGTTCTGGCTCAAGTTCCACTGGTCGAAGGCACTACAGGCTGGAACGGCGAGCGAGCAGAAATCGAAAAAATCGTTAAAGAAAATGACGGCGCGTTCGTCTTCGGCGCGAATTTTTCAATCGGCGTGAACTTGTTTTATCGCATCGTCGATTTCGCGGCGGAGCTTTTCGCCAAATTTGAAGATTACGAGGCGTTTATCGAGGAACAGCATCACTCGCGCAAAAAGGACGCGCCTTCCGGAACGGCTTTGAAGCTGAAAGACATCGTTGCCGCGCACATCACAAAAGATTTTTCCGTCGCGGCGACGCGCGCGGGAAACATTCCGGGCACTCACCGCGTCGGCTTCGACGGCGCGCCTGACCAGGTTCTGCTGGAACATTCTGCGCGCTCGCGTGAAGGTTTTGCTTCGGGCGCGATTCTGGCGGCGGAATGGATTCAGGGCAAAAAAGGTTTTTATGAATTTACGGATGTAATGGACGAAGTTCTAAAGGGAAAATAGCCGCAGAGGAGAGCACAGAGAAAGAATGAGAAATTGAAACCGCTTCTGAAAAATCTCTGTGCTCTCTGTGGCTAATTTCTTTTTCCATCAATGAAATCCGAAGGGTCGAGCCAGCCCGCGCGCTGCGCCGAATAGCCGCCGCCCGCTTTGTTCCATTCCGGGCAGCTTTCCTCGCGCAGCTCGAAATGCAGGTGACAGAAATATCTGCCGTCGGCGTTTCCGATTGTGCCGATTTGCTCGCGTTTTTTGACTTCGCCGCTTCGTTTCGAGATTGTTTGCAGATGCCCGTAGAGCGTCTGGATTTTTTTGCCGTCCGGCAGATTGTGCTCGATGATGACGACGTTTCCCCAGCCCGCGCCCGCATTTTCGGCAAAGACGATTACGCCGCCGCCCGCCGCGAAAACCGGCTCGCCGCAATCGGTGTTGCCGCCGGAATTTTTGTTCCAGTCTTCGCCGAGATGGTTGTTTTCGCCGAAATCCTGCGCGTTAAACCATTCATCCTTTTTGTCGCGCATCTGAGTTACGGTTTCGGTTTTGCCGATTGGATAAGCGAAGCCGTCGGCGATGACTTTCGGCGTCTGATTCGCGACTGATGATTGGTTCCGATTCGATTGCGCTTCGGACGAGTCGCAGGCGAATTGCGCAAGCAGGCACAGCGCGATAAAGAAAAATCTTATAAACTGCATAATTTTTTGTTAATCCAATTTTGTAACCGGAGCAATTATGGACATATACTTTCAGTTTGTGTCAATAAAAATTATAAGAATGTGAAGCCGAAGCGAGCGAGGCGGGCTGGCAATCTGAAATCTCGGATTTGAAATTTCGGATTTCGCCCGCAAGCCGACTGCTGCGGTTTCGATGTCTTTCAATTAAAAATTATGACGATGAAAATTGATTGGATGCGCGGCTGCGCGACGGCTCTGGTGACGCCGTTTAAAAAGGACGGCTCGATTGACGAGGAAGTTTTCAGAAAGCTGGTCGAGCGGCAAATCAAAAACGGCGTCAAACTGCTCGTGCCGTGCGGAACGACCGGCGAAAGCGTGACGATGAACGAGAGCGAGCGCCTGCGCGTTATCAAAATGACGGTCGAAGTCGCCGCCTCGGTCGCTAAAAAAGACGCGCGCGTCATTGCGGGAACGGGCAGCAACAACACCGCAGTAGCAATTGAACACACGCGCAAAGCAAGAGAACTTGGGGCTGATGCGGCACTTGTCGTTGCGCCTTATTACAACAAGCCGACGCAGGAAGGAATGCTCGCCCATTTTTCGGAAATCGCCCAATCGGTTAAAAAATTCCCGCTGATGCTCTACAACGTGCCTTCGCGCACCTCGTCGAACATCTCCGCCGAGACGACTTTAAAGCTCGCCGAAAAACACGAAAACATCGTCGCCGTGAAAGAGGCGTCGGGCAATTTTTCGCAGATTATGGAAATTCTGAGAAATCGTCCGAAGAATTTCAAGGTTTTTTCCGGCGACGACGCGGCGACTCTGCCCTTAATCAGCGTCGGCGCGGACGGTTTGGTCTCGGTCTGCTCGAACGAGATTCCGAAGGAAACGGCGGCGATGGTCGAAAAAGCCCTGAGCGGCGCCTGGACGGCGGCGCGCAAGATTCATTACAAAATCCTGCCTTTGATGGAAGCGAATTTTATCGAAGCCAGCCCTGCGCCGTGCAAATTCGTGATGAAGGAAATGGGCTTGCTCGAAGAAGTTTTGCGTCTGCCGCTCGTGCCCGTCACCGAGCCGACGCGCCGTCGTCTGCGGGAAATCTTAAAGGATTTAAAATGATGAATCACTATCAAAAACTCGCCGGTCTGGGATTCAGATTAATCGGGATGATTATTTTCGGGCTTGGTATTATGTGGTTTATATTCTGGGCTTTAAGGTTATTTTCGCAAAACGATTCGGCGGAAAATCAAAGCGGCGTGGCGTTCTGGTCGGCTGTCTTTTATACGCTCTTCGGCGTTGTGCTTTTTCTGCTGAGCAAGCCTTTCGGGAAATTTATCGCCAGGGACTTTTAAGTAAAATATGAAAAAACTCGGATTTCTTTTGTGTCTTATCGCATTTTCGAGCGTTTTCTGCGCGGCTCAGCGGCAGAGCGTAAAATCAATCGAATCAAATACGTTTGAGGCGAGGATTTACGAGAAAGACGGGAAACGGATGCCGTATCGGCTGTTCGTTCCGGCGCATTACGACAAAAATAAAAAATATCCGCTCGTGCTCTGGCTGCACGGCGGCGCGGGGCGCGGAGGCGATAACGAGAAGCAAATCAGCGGCGGCAACGCGCCCGGCGCGACCGTCTGGACGACGCGGGAAAGTCAGGCTCGGAATCCGGCTTTCGTCCTCGCCCCGCAATGCCCGCCCGGCGAATCGTGGTCGGCGATTAACGACGCGGAAAGAAAGCCCTCGAAACATCTGGAAACGGTCGTCGAACTGCTCAGGGATTTGCGGAAGGAATACGGCGGCATCGACGCCGACAGGCTCTACGTCGCGGGGCAGTCGCTCGGCGGCTACGGCGCGTGGGCTTTGATTACGGAATACCCGGAAATGTTCGCGGCGGCGATTCCGCTCTGCGGCGGCGGAAACGCGGCAAAAGCGAAAAATCTCGTAAACGTTTCAATCTGGGCTTTTCACGGGGACGAAGACAAGGCGGTTGACGTTAAAGAGAGCAGAAAGATGATTGAAGCCGTCCGAAAAGCGGGCGGAAATCCGAAATATACCGAATACAAAGGCGTCGGGCACGCCGTCTGGGAGCGGGCTTTCGCCGAGCCGGAGCTTTTGCCCTGGGTTTTCGCTCAAAAACGCAGGTCAGGTAAATAAATTCAGCCGCCAGAAAAATTGCAAAGTTAAGATTATGAAAAAAATACTTTCTCTTTTCCTGATATTTTCTCTTTTCGTTTTATCCGTTTCGGCGCAGAGTAAGCCGCGCGCCCGCGATTTGGGCGTTCCGTTTGAAGGCGCGACCGGGCAGTTTAACGCGATTACGGACGTGAAAGGCGTCGAGGTCGGCTACACGACTTTGATTTCCGGCGAAGGCAAAAAGGCGGTTCGCACGGGCGTGACGGCGATTCTGCCGCAGGGCAAGGATTTCAGAGGTCGCGTGTTTGCGGGCTGGCACACCTTGAACGGCAACGGCGAGATGACCGGCACGACGTGGGTCGAAGAATCCGGCGGTCTCGGCTCGCCCGTGATGATTACCAACACGCACAGCGTCGGCGTCGTCCGCGACGCGGTTATCGAATGGGGCACGAAACGTTTTGCCGAGGGCATCGGTTATTCGGGCGATTTCAGCCTGCCGGTCGTGGCGGAAACTTACGACGGTTTTTTGAATGACATCAATGGTTTTCACGTTAAAAAAGAACACGTCTTTCAGGCGCTCGATTCGGCAAAAACGGGCGTGATTGCCGAAGGCAACGTCGGCGGCGGAACGGGAATGATGGCGCACGGCTTTAAAGGCGGAACGGGAACTTCGTCGCGCGTTCTGGAAGCGAAATTCGGCGGCTACACGGTCGGCGTTCTCGTGCAGGCAAACTACGGCACGCGCCAGTTTTTCTCGGTCGCGGGCGTTCCCGTCGGGAAAGAAATCGCCGATTTGCGCCCGGCTCTGGGACAGAAAAAAGCGACGTTAACGAGCGAGAAAAAATTCCCGTCGAGCGACGAAGGGCAAGGCTCGATTATCGTCGTGGTGGCAACCGACGCGCCGCTTTTGCCGCATCAATTGAAACGGCTCGCGCAGCGTGTTTCACTCGGCATCGGCAATGTCGGCGGGCGCGGCGAAAACTCTTCGGGCGACATTTTTATCGCTTTTTCGACCGCCAATGCGACGGAAGCGAGCAAAGACGACGGTTTGGCGGATTTGAAAATGCTGCCCAACGAAAAAATCAACCAGCTTTTCTGGGCAACGGCGCAGGCGACGGAAGAGGCAATTCTGAATGCGCTGGTCGCGGCGGAAACGATGAAAGGCTATAACGACAACACCGCCTATGCGCTGCCGCACGACAGGTTAAAGGAAATTCTGAAAAAATATAATCGCTTGCAGGAAGTGAAAAAATAACCGAATCGCAAGCTGCGAACACGCCGTTTATACCGCTGGCGATAATGCAGAGAATAATCGAATCTCAGTTTGCGGCGGCTGCGGCGGAAGATAAAGAGAAAAGGGAAGTTACTGAACAAAATGGACTTGAGACAGAAAATTGAGACTTTGGCGGCGGCTGACAAAACCGAGTATGAAGCGGCTGACCGCGAGATTTTTGAAGATTTTAAGGCGGCTTTAAGACGCGGCGAGATTCGCTCCGCCGAAAAGAACGAGAACGGCGACTGGCGCGCGAACGCGTGGGTGAAAAAGGGAATTCTGCTCGGCTTCCGGATGGGCAAAATGGTCACGATGTCTTTCAGCGGCGAGACTTTCCAGTTTTTCGACAAGGAAACTTTTCCGCTGCGCCCGATGAATCTGGACGATAAAATCCGCATCGTGCCGGGCGGCTCGACGATTCGCGACGGCTCGTATGTTGCGCCGAACGTCGTTCTGATGCCGCCGTGCTACGTCAACGTCGGCGCGTATGTCGATGAAGGCACGATGATTGATTCGCACGCGCTGGTCGGCTCGTGCGCGCAAATCGGAAAACGCGTGCACCTGTCGGCGGCGGCGCAAATCGGCGGCGTTTTAGAGCCGGTCAACGCCAACCCGGTCGTCATCGAAGACGACGTGCTGGTCGGCGGCAACACTGGCGTTTACGAGGGAACGATTGTCCGCGAGCGGGCGGTGCTGGCTTCGGGCGTTATCCTGACACGCTCGACGCCGGTTTTCGATTTGGTGAAAAACACGATTTACAAATCGGAAGGCGCGGACAAGCCTCTGGAAATTCCGGCGGGCGCAGTCGTCGTGCAGGGCGCGCGGCAGATTACGAGCGGCTTCGGCAAGGAAAACGGCTTATCGCTTTACGCGCCCATTATCGTCAAATACCGCGACGAGCGAACCGACGCAGCGACTAGACTGGAAGATTATTTGAGGTGATTTTTCAGCCCAAAGACACAAGGGACGCAAAGGGAGAATAAAACAGGACGGGCAGGCGGAACGGGATAAAATCTTTTTCTCATTTGCGTTTATCCGCGGCTGAATCTTCTTTGTGTTCCCTGCGTCCTTGTGTTGAAATCTCTAAATATGTCGCCTTCGATTGAAGTTATCGTCAATGCCGGTTCGGGAAGCGTAGAGCGGGAAGAAACCGAGCGGCGCTTGACGGAATTATTTGAGGAAAACGGCGTCGAGGCGAATATTTTAATGGCGTCCAGCGGCGAAGAAATCGCCGCGTTCGCCGAAAAAGCCGCGGGCGGAAACGCCGGAATAATCGTCGCGGGCGGCGGCGACGGCACAATCAGCGCGATTGCCGAGCGCGCCATCAAAGCTCGAAAAACGCTCGGCATTCTGCCGCTCGGAACGCTCAATAATTTCTCGAAAGATTTGCGGATTCCGCAGGATTTACCCGAAGCGGTTCGCGTTATCGCCGAAGGAAATATCAGGCAAATCGACGTCGGCGAGGTGAACGGGCAAATTTTCGTCAATAATTCGAGCATCGGGCTTTATCCGGACATTGTCCGTCGGCGCGAGCGGCAGCAAAGATTAGGGCGCGGAAAATGGTCGGCGGCTTTCTGGGCGGCTTTGAAGATTTTGAAGCGCTCGCCGTTTTTTGCCGTCAAACTGGAAACCGAAAACGGCGAGCGCATCGTGAAAACGCCTTTCGTGTTTATCGGCAACAATCAATACGAGATGGATTTTTTCAATATCGGCAGGCGCGCTAAATTAGACGACGGTAAATTGAGCGTTTATTTTCTGCACAGAAGCGGTCGCCGCGGCTTATTGATGCTGTTTCTGCGGGCGCTTCTCGGCAGGCTCAGACAGGCGCGGGATTTTGAGGAAATAAATATCGAGCGAATCACGATTGAAACCCGAAAAAAACAAATGCCGGTCGCTTTCGACGGCGAGGTCGAGTTTCTGGAAACGCCGCTTCGTTACAAAATTCACCCGAAAGCTCTGCGCGTCGTCGTTCCGCCGGAAATTGATGAAACGTAGCTTTTACGGGCGGCAAAGTCGCTCGCTTTTCATTATTAATTTATGCGTATTCTGGTTCATATTTCGGATATACATTTCGGGCGCGTCGATTACGCCGTCGTTGAGCGGCTGAGGGAAAAAATCGGCGAAATCAATCCTCATCTGGTCGTCGTCTCCGGCGATTTGACGCAGCGCGCCCGCTCGCATCAATTTATCGAGGCGAAGGAGTTTCTCGATTCGCTGCCGAAACCGCAAATCGTCGTGCCGGGCAATCACGATATTCCGCTGCACAACGTTTTCGCGCGTTTTTTTTCGCCGCTCGAAAAATATAAAAAGTATATTACCGATGATTTACAGCCGTTCTACGCGGATGAAGAAATCGCCGTCGTCGGCGTCAATACGGCGCGCTCTCTGACGATAAAAGACGGGCGCATAAACGCCGAGCAAATCGCCGCGGTCAAAGAAAAAATGTGCGTTCTCAGCGACGCGATGCTGAAAATCGTCGTCACGCATCACCCGTTCGATTTGCCCGAAGGATTTGACGAGGACGACATCGTCGGGCGCGCCGCCGAAGCGATGCCGCAGATTGCCGATTGCGGCGCGGACGTATTTCTGTCCGGGCATCTGCACGTCAGTCATATTACGAACACGGCTGAGCGTTACAAGCTCGATTCGGGACGCTCGGCGCTCGTCATCCAGGCGGGAACGGCGACCTCGACGCGCGGGCGCGGCGAAGCCAATTCGTTCAACGTCATCGAGTTTGAGCAGCCGCGCCTGACCGTCAAACGCTTTGAATGCGAAACGCCCGAAACAGGCTTTGTTTTAGCGCAAAGCCAGCAGTTCGCGCAGGCGGAAAAAGGCTGGAAACAAAGCGGCGTTTAGGATTTTCAAGGCTTTTTCGTGATAAATTAGAACTAAATCGCAGGAAAATTTATAAAAACAAATGAACGCAGCAAAAGAAAAAATGCAATTAAAATTACCTAAACGCCTGCAGGGCGTCGCGCCGACCTTGATTCGACAGATTTTCGAGCGCGCTTTGCCCGGTTCGATAAATTTCGGTCTGGGCGAGCCGGATTTGCCGACGCCGCAGTTTATGCGCGCGGAAGCGGCGCGCATCGCGCTCGAAGAACAAAACGGCTACACTTCGCACGCCGGGCTGCTGGCGCTGCGCGAAAAAATCGCCGCGCAATACGCGCATCTGAATCTGGACGCGAAAACGCAGGTCTGCGTGACGGTCGGCTCGCAGGAAGCGATGACCGCCGCCTTTCTGGGCATCGTGGACGAGGGCGACGAGGTTCTGATTCCGAACCCGTCGTTTCCGGCGTATGAAAACTGCGTGAAGATTTCGGGCGGCGAGCCGGTTTTTTATCGCCTGCCCGCCGAAAAGGATTTCGCCTTCGACGTCGAGGAATTCAAATCGAAAATCACGCCGCGGACGAAAGCGGCGGTGGTCATTTCGCCGTCGAACCCGACCGGAAAAATCTTCACTGAAAACGATTTGCGGCAGATTGCCGACGTTTTGAAAGATACGGGAATTTATTTGATTTCCGACGAGATTTATTCGGATTTGTATTTTACGGAAAACGCGCCGCGCTCGGCTTCGGAGTTTTACGATAAAACCGTGATTGTCAGCGGCTTGTCGAAATCCCTGAGTATGACGGGCTGGCGCGTCGGCTGGGTCGCCAGCGCGCAGGCGGACGTCGTCAAAGCCGCTCTGACGCTGCACGGATTTCTGACGGTCTGCACCTCGACGATTTCGCAGAAAGCCTCGCTGCTCGGCTGGACGGAAGAAGCCGAGCGCGCGAAAGCCGAAGCGCGCGAAATCTACCGGCGGCGCGGGCGTTTTCTGATTGATATTTTGCAGCAGGAACTCGGCTTGCGCGGAACCGCGCCCGAAGGCGCGTTCTACACGATGGTTGACGTGCGCGAGCACGGCGACGATTTGGAAGTGGCGGAAAGATTTCTGCAAAACCGCGTGATTACCGTTCCCGGCGTCGCCTTCGGCTCGGAAGCGAAAGGCTTTCTGCGCGTTTCCTTCTGCAATCCGGAAGACCGAATGGCGGAAGGCGTCCGCAGAATGAAAGAGGCTTTATAAACGCAAAATTCAAAATGCAAAGTGCAAAATGAAAATAGACAAATCGCATTTTGAACCTTACATTTTGAATTTTGCATTTTGAATTTTGCATTATGAGTAAGTATCGTGTCGGAATTTTAGGCGCGACCGGGACGGTCGGGCAGCGATTTGTACAGCTTCTGGAAAATCACCCGCAGTTTGAAGTGACGGCGCTCGCCGCCTCAGACCGCTCGGCGGGCAAAACTTATCTGGAAGCGACGCCGTGGAAGCTGGCGACGACGATTCCCGAAGCCGTTAAAGACATCGTCGTCCAGCCGATTACGCCGCCGCTCGACTGCGATTTTATTTTTTCCAGTCTGCCGTCGGGCGTTGCGCGGGAAACCGAGGAAGCGTTTGCGCGCGCCGGATTCCCGGTCATCAGCAATTCCTCGTCGTTTCGGATGGACGAAGACGTTCCGCTTTTGATTCCCGAAATAAATTACGAGCATCTCGCCCTGATTGATTACCAGAAACAGAAACGCGGCTTTGACAAGGGCTTTATCGTGACCAATCCAAACTGCTCGGTCATCACGTTTGCGCCGCCGCTCGCCGCTCTCGAAAGACGTTTCGGCGTCGAAACCGCTATCGTGACGACGATGCAGGCGATTTCCGGCGCGGGTTATCCGGGCGTGGCGAGCCTCGACATCACCGACAACGTTTTCCCGTATATTTCCGGCGAAGAGCCGAAAGTCGAGACCGAGGCGCAAAAGATTCTGGGCAGGCTGCAAAACAACTCGCACGTTAACCCGGCGGATTTTACGGTTTCGGCGCAGTGTTTTCGCGTCAACGTGACGGACGGGCATCTGGCGGCGGTGCGCGTGAGCCTGCGTGAGACGGCGACGCTCGAAGACGTCCGCCAGGCGATGATAGATTTTCCGCGCCTGAATTTGCATTCGTCGCCGCACCCGTTCATCTACGTCTGCGACGAGCCCGACCGACCGCAGCCGCGTCTCGACCGCGACCGCGGGCGCGGAATGTCAATCACGGTCGGCAGGCTTTATCCCGACAACGTTTTCGATTATCGCTTCGTCTGCCTGAGCCACAACACGATTCGCGGCGCGGCGGGCGCGGCGATTCTGAACGCAGAACTGCTGGTCGAAAGACGCCTGATTGGACGGAAATAAATCAGCCGCGAAAAAAAGAATTAACAGGGATAGCAGGATTTACAGGGATGAATGAAAGTGAACAGGTGAATAAGCGGTTAGGCGTTTATGCTTCGTCAATCACCTAATCACTGCTTCCTTATTCACCTATCTTATCCCTGTAAATCCTTTTTTCGCGGCTGATTTTTTATTGTTTCGCGAAACGCTGTTCAAGCCTTCGATAAAGACATAACTTTTTGCCGTCCGGTCTTTCAAAGTGATAAGATTCCCTGAAATTCGGGAACTTATAAAAGCTATGACTCCGATTATCGAAAATCGAACGTTTACGCACCGGGTGCTGATAGTCGTCGCGGTGGTGACGCTGGCGATTCTGCTCGTCTGGGGCGCAATTTACGTCATCGACGTTATTCTGCTGGTTTTCGCCGCCGCGCTGCTGGCGGTTTTTCTGCGCGGGCTGGCGGAGCTGACGCGGCGCTACACGAGGCTTTCCGAAGGCTTGTCGGTTCTGCTCGTCGCCGTTCTGCTCATCGGAATCCTCGCGCTGGCTATCACCTTGCTCGCGCCGAGCGTGACCGAAGAAGCCAGGCATTTACGCCAGGAATTGCCGAAATCGGCGCAAAAAGCAGGCGACTATATCCGACAATTCAGTTGGGGCAAAACGATTATCGAGCAACTGCCAAGTCCCGACGAAGTGATACAGAAAATCGACGCGTCGAGTCTTCTGACGCGCGTCGGCGGATATTTTTCGTCGACGGTCGGCGCGATTGCCAATTTCTTTATCGTCATTCTGCTGGCGATTTATCTCGCGACCGAGCCGCAGACTTATATCCGGGGTTTTTCAAAACTATTCACCTTCGACAAGAGACAGCGCGTCATCGAAGTTTTCAACGCCATCGGCGAGACGCTGCAAATGTGGCTGGTCGGCAAGGTCGCCTCGATGCTGTTTATCGGCTTGCTGACGTGGATCGGATTGTGGATTATCGGCGTTCCGCTTTCTTTTACGCTCGGCTTGATTGCCGGGCTGTTGTCGTTTATCCCGAATTTCGGTCCGATTCTTTCGGCGGTTCCGGCGATTCTGCTGGCGTTTATCGACAGCCCGGTCAGCGCTTTATACGTTATCGGCTTGTATGTCGGCGTGCAGCTTATCGAATCGAACGTCGTGACGCCGATAATCGAGCGCGAGACGGTCGAGCTGCCGCCAGCGCTGACGATTGTCTCGCAGCTGGCTCTGAGCGTCCTTATCGGCGGCTTGGGCTTGGTGCTGGCGACGCCGATTCTGGCGGTGATAATGGTTCTGGTGCAGACCGTTTACATCGAAGACGTGCTCGGCGATAAAAAAACGGAAGTAAAGGAAAAGGATTTGGACGAAGACGCGGAAAAAAAAGCGTAAGCCGTCGCCTGAAAGTCTGCGATATAAAATAAAGGGAAGCTTTATTAATAAAGGGAAGCTTTATTAATAAAGCTTCCCTTTATTTACTGCTGATGAATCGAAAATATCGACTTATTTGGTCAGCTTGTCGTCGGGATTGACTTCTTCGGCAATCTCGTGACCGGCGACCGCGCCGCCGCCCGCGCCCGCGACGCCGCCGATGACCGCGCCCGTCGCCGTGCCGACGCCCGGAACAACCGAAC
>JALZHR010000116.1 GCA_030860665.1 Acidobacteriota bacterium | reverse complement strand
GTGCAATATCCTGCACCAAAGCTAAATTCTGCCTGTTCAACTCATCGCGCTGTCGGATTAATTGAGGTTGCCGATTAGCGTTAAATTCTTTATTTTTCGCCGCCAATTTGTTATCAAAGCCCGCCGCCTGATTATAGCTGGCGTTGATGTCGAGAAGCGTTTTTAAAATATCAAGCCGATTGCTGTGAATGGCATTGGCGTCTAAATCTTCAAGCCGTGCAGCTCTTAAATCGAGATTGCGACGATGTATCTGAGCAAGCAGGTAATGCGCTTGTTCGAGCGTCCAAACATTAGGCTGGTCAGCGGTAATTACAATTGGTCTGCTTTGCGCGCGCGCTTCGGGAGGCACAATCAGATTTAAGCAAAAAAGGGTGTTGAAAAAGATAACAAGCAAAAGAAATTGACTGGTTCTTTTGTGAAAGGCTGTATTTGAATAACGCATAAATGAATTCTCCTTTTGTGTTAGTAGTGCTTCTTAAGAGTTAAGTGCTATTTATGTGCCAAAGCAGTATTTTTGCGGAATAGAGTATTTTGGACGTTTAAAATCAATAACAAAAGGCATTCTGTGAAAATTTTTACTTTAAAGTGTGTCACTTTTGATATATAGGTGTGTCAAAACTGATATAATCTCCTTACTCAGATAATTCAGAGATAAAAAATATAAACATATGGATCCCAGATTAGTAGTTTTGGCGGGATTGCCGGAAATTGAACTCATTCATTTGAATTTGAAAAACGGTGAGTCTTTTGTCTTGGGGCGAGACGTGGAATGTAATTTGCCGATTCGGAACACTGCCGTTTCCCGTCATCATTGCCGAATTACTCGCACTGAAGATGACTATCGACTTGAAGATTTAGACAGTCATAACGGAACTTTCGTTAATGACTTGCCGGTCAAATCTCACTTGCTCAAGCACGGCGACCGTATCAGCTTAGGAAATTCATATCTTATGTTTTTTACCGTGGAAGACGATAATTCTCCTGAAATGCAGGTTGCCTTTGATGAAGGCTCCTTGGTTACCAATTCCACTATTCGCCTTTTCCCGTATAATGAGGTTACTGCATTTTCACCCGATCTCAAGACGCTCGTCAGATTCGGTAAAGTCTTAAACGAATTCAAAGAGCCTAAAGCCTTACAACGCAGTTTTTTGGAAATCATTCTCGAACTTATTCCCGCCAGTCACGGAGCAATTTTGCTGGGAGACGAAGAATTGAATGAATATCAATCGGTTTATGTTTCGTCATCACGATATATTCCCGAAACAGAACCGATGCGTGTGAGTCATACGATCTGCCGCCGGGTTTTAACGGAGCAGGCGGCATTGCTGAGCAACGATTTAACGGACTCGCAGTTGAGTGCAACGGAAAGTTTAATTGACTCCTGTATCACGTCTTTACTGTGTGTTCCTTTGAGAATCGGCGAAAGCAAAGGGCTAATTTATCTCGACTCAGGTGATAGAAGCGTTCGATTTACGGAAAACCACCTTGAGCAATTGACCGCGCTCTCATTTTTGATTTCGGCACTTCTCGCCAAAAGCGAATCAATCGAATCTCTGCGCTGGGAAAACGAACTTTTAAAAGCCGATTTAGGGCTTGAGACAGATATAATCGGCGAAAGCCGCGCGATGCGGGAAATTTTCCATTTGATTTCCAAGGTCGCAGCGGTCAATACCACAGTTCTGATTAACGGTGAATCGGGAACCGGCAAGGAACTTGTCGCAAAAGCCATCCGGCAGAACAGCAGTCGCCGCGAAAAGCCTTATGCGGCGATAAACTGTGCGGTCTTGGGGGAGAATCTGCTGGAAAGCGAATTGTTCGGCTATGAAAAGGGAGCCTTTACCGGAGCCGTCGCGCAGAAAAAAGGAAAACTCGAATTAATCAACGGCGGTACGCTTTTTCTGGACGAAGTAGGCGAACTCACGTTGCCCGTGCAGGCGAAATTACTACGGTTTCTCCAAGAACATGAGTTCGAGCGAGTCGGCGGCAGCAAGCCGATTAAAGTTAATGTGCGCGTAATTGCCGCGACCAATCGGGATTTGGAAGAAGAAATTAAAAAGGGAACGTTTCGACGAGACCTTTTTTTTCGGCTGAACGTGGTAAAGATAAAAATGCCTCCTTTGCGCGAGAGAAGATCCGACATTCCGCTTCTGGCGCAGTACTTCATCAAAAAATACAATGAGAAATGCAATCGGAAAGTCATCGGCTTGTCGGAAAGGGCGCGGCAAGCAATGATAAATTACGAATGGCAGGGAAACGTCCGCGAATTGGAAAACGTCATTGAGCGAGCGATTGTGCTCGGCTCGACAGACACCATTCAGCCAGAAGATTTGCCCGAAGAAATAGTGGGAAGCGCGCCTCCCGAACAAGTTGAAACCGCCGATTTCCACCAGCAAATAAAAGAAGCAAAGCGGAGAGTAATTCTTGACGCGCTGGAAAAATCAGGCGGCAACTACACGGAGGCGGCGCGCCGGCTGGGCATTAACCGCACCAATCTGCATCGGCTTATTCGCAATCTCGGTATGAAAGTTTAGCTGATGGAGAGAGATTTAAAATTCTTCAAAAAGGAGAAGTTGGTTACGAGCTCTCCCGCGAGCAAAGGCGATTTTGCTCCCGTCTTTTGAAAAATCGAAAGCAAAGATTCGGTCAGTCGCAAACTCCGTTATTTTTTTCGGCGTTCGCTCATTTAACGATTGAACGATTATATTTGACACTCCGTTTTCCGTAGAAATGTAGGCGATTCCCTCACCGTCAGGAGTCCACCGCAGCATTGGCGGGAAATTCGGCGTTCCCGCTTCACCGACTAAATCAAAAGTTTTAATCAATTTGCCGTTTTCCGCCGAAAAGATTGACAGCCGCATTGGCTGACCGGGGCTCATTGTAAGACCCGCAATTTTTGAATTGTCGGGAGAAACGGCTATCCAGTTTGCCGGTGTTTCAGTGACTTGTATTGGCTCTGCTCCCTTGGTTGAAACCTTCCAAATCTTGAGTGGTTTTGCCGAATAGAAAACAAAGTTTCCATTTGGCGCAATTTGCGGAAAAGCTTCGCCGCCTTTGTCGGTTAATTGTTTAAGTTCGCTTCCGTCGGAGTTCATTCGCCAGATGTGCGGAACCCCGGTCAGCGAAGAAATAAAGGCAATATGGTTGCCGTCGCCCGAAATCGAGGGATACTCGTCTGAAGCTTTGTTCGTAGTTAGCTGACGCCGGTTTTGACCATCTTCGTCAATTATCCAGATGTCTCGGTTGCCGCTCTCCATGGAAACATAGAGGATTTTCCCGTCGGGAGTCCAAGTTAAACCGGCGATACCCTCTAAATGACCTCCGGCTACTTGCGTCGCCCGATTTGGATTATTGGCTGCGGCGATGTATAGGTTACAAAACTTCTCATCGGCAATTGCTAAGAGTAATCTGGAATCAGCCGAAAGACTGATGTTCAGATAATCGTTTAATTCGCCGGTGATTTGTTCAATCTGTCCGGTTGAACGCGTAAGCCGCAGAATATGATAAAGAGGGCTCCCGAACTCTGCCGCCGTAATAATTAAATCCTGACCGTCTTTTGCCCATAGAACTTTGCCAACTCGAAACCACTCTTTTGAAGTAATCTCCTTTTCGGCACCCGTGGCGACGTCAATTTCGACTACCGTCATCCGTTCGCCAGAGGCATCCAGCATTCCCGCAGCACTGGCAATTGTTTTCCCGTCAGGCGACCAAGCCAAGCCTTCACGAACGCTGATTGAGTAACGCTTCGGCTCACGTCTTTCAGAAAGGGTTCGCAGCCGTATGCCATTAATATCTGATATAACTATTTGGTCGATGCCTTCGTGGCTGCCAGTCCGAATAAAAGCAAACTGTTTTCCATCAGGAGAAAATGAAACGGTCGAATCCACATCATCGACAATTTTGGATGAGGTGCCGCCCAGAATGGGTTTTCGATAAAGCTGACCAGTCGGAGAATCCTTAAAGACGGTGTAGAAAATTGAATTGCTATCCGGGGAAAATTGAATTCCTGTGTAGAAAGTTTCCGGCTCACCCTCCACTAGAACGGAGTCGGCATTTTCAGCGACCTGCCGCAATCGGAGGCTCTGCCTTCCGTTATCATCTTGGATGTAGACAATAAATTGACCATTAGGCGAAAGGACAGCGTTCAGTACGTTGCCGGAAATTGGGAACGGCTTTGATTTTCTCTGTTTTGGAGGAGTCTGCTTGAAGAGGCTTTGAAGATAAAACCATCCGCCAAACCCCATAAAAACCAAGGCGGCGATAATGGCAAATCCGAGCAATACTTTTTTCGTTTTGTGAGAATTTAAATTATCAAGCGATTCGCCCGAAGAGGCAGAAACTGCGACTCTTTGTTTAAACGGAATTTTTGTTTTTTGTAATGTAGGCTGCGGAAGCATTCCGCTGAGAAACTCCTCTTTAAAGCTTCGCAAATCGTCAACAAAATCTTTCACGCTCTCGTAGCGTTCTTCTTTATTTTTAGCTAAGGCGCGGATAATGATATTTTCCAATTCGGGCGGAACAGAAGCAGCTCCGGCAGACGAAATATCCGATAAAGAAGGTAGCGGACGCTCTAATACGGCTGCAATCACGTCGCTCGCCGATTCGCCGGTAAAGGGACGGCGAGCCGCAATCATTTCAAATAAAACAATGCCCAGACTCCAAAGGTCGGCGCGCCCGTCAACTTTTTTCCCGCGCAGTTGTTCGGGCGACATATAGCTGACGGTTCCGACAATGAGCCCCGGTTTGGTTTGAAGCAGGGAAACCGTTGATTGCTGTTGCTGTTGCGGCTGCTGCTGAATTTCCGAAGCAATTTCTTCCGTGCCGTTTAATTTCGCCAAGCCGAAATCCAACACTTTTACGTAGCCATCAGGCAGAATCATAATATTTTCGGGTTTGATGTCGCGGTGGATAATTCCTGCCCGGTGGGCGGCAACTAATGAGTTACCGATTTGGATGGCAATCTCAACTGCTTCACGCAAAGTTAGTTTCTTCTGGGAAATTATTTGGCGCAGAGTCTCGCCTTTGATAAATTCGGTGACGATAAAATGAAGATCTTCGCATTGCCCGAATTCATAGATGGTAAGGATGTTGGGATGATTAAGTGCGGAAGC